>SLIM01000016.1 GCA_007135625.1 Gammaproteobacteria bacterium | reverse complement strand
CTTTGTAAATAGAGGGCGACGCAAACAATAGCCCCACCTACGGCGGACAACCCTCGCACCATCCGCATCTTACCGCGTCGCAAAAACCGCTTGCAAGTGCCTACACGGATCGCGTAAAATCAATGGGGAACAAGTCCCCTTGCTAACATCGATCACCGCGCTGCGTAAGTGTCGCGTGGTATCGGCAGATCCTCAACGTATCGGCAGATTCTCAAAGGTATCCAAGGCACACGCATGAACCAAGACCCCAGCACAACTCCCTCTCAGGCGTACCAAGCACTTGAAAATCTGCGGATGCGCCTGCTGGATCTCACCGCCCGCAACCGCCTTATCAACTTTCGGCACACCCGAGGCGGCAGTTTGCGGGTGATCGACGAACTGCCCAATCAGCTTGTAGCGCGGCTCCTGAGCGAAACCGAGATGCACTTTGCGGCGGTTGCCGAGCCGAAAGAGCAGGAGCTGATCGCTGCCGGTTACCTCAAAATGGATGAAGAAACCGGGGAGATCATCCGCCTACGCAATGACCCTAACGCCGAAGAGTGGGCCAGAGAGCTCGGTTTTACCACCCGTTATGAGGTACCAGACTCCCCTGCTGGGGAGGGGGAGAGCAAACATGCCGACAACGCGATACAGACCCTGCTCTACCCGTATGAGATGGAGGCTAACCTCAAGCGGCTGCTACAGGCTGCCGACTCCGCGATTGAGGAGATGGGGGCCAACATCCTCTATCTGGCCTTTGGGTTTCTGGAGTGGTATGAAAACCCCAGCAGCGACAACGCACGCATCGCCCCCCTTTTTCTGGTACCGGTACGACTGCGCAAGGGGCGACTTAACGCCGCGACCCGCATCTACCACTACACCCTGAGCTACTCGGGAGAGGAGATCATTCCCAATCTTTCGCTACGCGAGAAGCTGCGTGCCGACTTCGCCATGGCACTCCCCGAGCTGGATGAAAACACCGTTCCTGAAGAGTATTTTCAGGCGGTGCGCGAGCTGATTGCGCAGCAACAGCCGCGCTGGCGGGTACGCCGTTACATCTCGCTGGCCCTGCTGAACTTCAGCAAGCTGTTGATGTATCTTGACCTCGATCCGGCGCGTTGGCCGGAGGGGGCCAAGATCGTCGAGCATCCGGTCATATCCCGCTTTCTATCCGGCGAAGAAGGGAGGGAGCCGACCGAGGCGAGAGCTATTGGATTCGGTGCAGATTATTCGATTGATGAGCTTGCCGAGATTCACACCAAATACCCCTTAATTGACGATGCCGATAGTTCGCAGCACAGCGCACTGGTGGATGCGGTCGAGGGCAAGAATCTGGTGATCGAAGGCCCTCCCGGCACCGGCAAATCCCAGACCATCACCAACCTGATTGCGGCGGCGATGGCGCAGGGCAAAAAAGTGCTCTTCGTCGCGGAAAAGCTCGCCGCGCTGGAGGTGGTGCGCAGCCGCCTTGATGCCGTCCAGCTCGGCGAGTTCTGCCTCGAACTGCACAGCCATAAATCCCAGAAGCGCAGGGTGCTGGAAGAGCTCGGTGAGCGCCTGCGCAAACATGGCCACTACGCCCCCCCGGACAAACTGGCCATCGAAATCGCAGGGTATGAAGAGAACAAAGAGATTCTCAAACGCTACGCCGAGAGGATCAACCAGCCCTGGAAAAATACCGAGAAAACCCTCCACCAGATCTTTATGGGCGCCACCCGCTACCGTACCCTGCTGGCGCTAAACCCCGAGCGGCTACACCCCGAAGGGTATGACGGCAGCAACTACACCCCCTCCGTGCAGCGCCGCAACGAGGATCAGGTCGAGCGCTACCGCAAGGTCTACCAAGCCCTCACCGAGCAGCTCGGCAGCGAGGCCGCGCTACAGGATCACCCCTGGTATGGGATTGACAACGACGCGCTACAGCTCTTCGACCTGGAGCGGGTGCAAGCACGGCTGGGGGCGTGGCAGGGTACCTTACAGCTTCTCCTCAAGGAGCGGTTGGCCCTTGCCGAGCGGTTGGGGTGTGAACCGACGGCGGTAGCGCTGGGGGTCAGCGATGCCCAGCAGCTCTGGGCCGAACTGGAGAGCATCGCCAGCTTGCAAGGCGACGAACTCCTGGAGTCGTTGCCGCTACTGCGCGGCGCGACACGCGAGGAGAGCCAGCGTTATCTGGCGCTCTTTGAGGAGATTCAGACCCGCTATGCCACTTTGGCCGAGACCCTGGGCGCGGAGGCGCTCCCCGATGTAGCGCAGGTCGAGGAGCTGCTACAGGCTAACCAGCAGCTTAAAGCGCTGGTAGCACCGGAGGTTACGCTATCAGCTCTAGCTACCGCCCGCAACCGTTTGCAGGCGATGCAAGAGCAACTTGACCAACTCGACGAACCCCGGCGCGGGGTGGTGTCGGCACTCGGCGAAGCCGCAGCCCCCCACCTCACCCTAAGCGAATCAGGTCTTACCGAATTCAAGAGAGTGATCGAGCGGATTGCCGACCTCAACCCCGCCTACTGGCGAGATCGTGACCCCCGCTTCGACAACGAAGAGCTCGACCAACTCCTCCCGCAACTGCGCACCGAACTCACCCAACTGCAAGCCCTGCGCAAGCCGCTGCAAGGGACTTTTGCCCTGGAGCGGGTTCCCTCGGAGGAGTCGCTGCGACAGCTTAGTACCACCCTTGCGGCAGGAGGGCTTTTCCGCTGGTTTACCCAGGAGTGGCGCAGCGCCCGCAAGGAGCTGCTCAGTTATGCGGCCAACCCGCAGGTGCCGCCGGCGACCCTATTGGCCGCGGTGGACGAGCTGGCGAGCTTTGTCGGCAAGCAGACCAAGCTGGAGCAGAATCGCGCCTATCGAGCGGCACTTGGTCCCCATCTGCGCGGACTGGAGAGCGACCTCTCGGCACTTGAGGCCTTACGCCACTGGTACCGGCAGGTGCGCCGCGAGTATGGCATCGGTTTCGGGCGCAAAGTCGCGCTGGGCGATGCCATCCTGGAGTTGCCAGCGAACACGGCCCAAGCCGTGCGCTCACTGGTGGAGCGGGGCATCCTGCAGCAACTCGGCGACCTGCTTAATGAACTCGCCAGCCTGCAAACGCTCTTTGCCCCGGTGGCCGAACTGCGGGCCGGGGAGCGGCAACTGAGCGGTGACCAAGGGACTCTTGCGCAACTCCGCAGCAGCGTCGATGCAGCGCTCCAAAAATGCGGCCCACTGGCCAAGCAAAATACCCTCTCAATCGCCGAGCTGGGCGACCGTATTGAACAGCTCGCACTGCTGAAGAGCCGGGTAGAGCGCTGGCAAGCGGTCGATCTCGATCACCAGCTCTTTCAAAGCCGACTGCGCCTACAGCCGGGACTCCACCACGACAACCGCGCCGCGCTCTCGATCTTACGCAATACCCTGGAGCTTGCCGCCAAGGTGGAGGGCGAGTTGCGCACCCAAGCGCTGCAAGAGTACCTCTACCACCGCCCCAGCCAGGAGAGCTTCGCCGCCCTGGCAGACCAT
>SLIM01000098.1 GCA_007135625.1 Gammaproteobacteria bacterium | reverse complement strand
ACTCCTCGCTATCCCAGTAGTCGGGAGCGAGTTCAAAGCGTCCCGCTTCGATCTTGGCGAGATCGAGAATATCGTTAATCAGCAGCAGCAGGTAGTCGCCGCCGCGCTCAATACTGCACAGTTGCCTCTGCTGCTGACGGCTGAGGGTGGAGTCCTGACGCAGCACTTGGGCGAAGCCGAGAATCGCGTTGAGCGGGGTGCGCAGCTCATGGCTCATGTTGGCGATAAAGGTGCTTTTGGCGCGATTGGCCGCTTCGGCCCGCTCTTTGGCCTGCTGCAACTCCTGCTGGTTGCGTACCATCTCGCTAATATCACGACTGATGCCGAAGAGTCCGATCACCGCGCCCTGCGGATCGAAGATCGGCCACTTGCTGGTATTGACCCAACGGCGGTTGCCCGCCGGGTCATCGTAGGGGTCGATCCGATTGAGCAGCGGCTCGCCGCGCAGCACCCCTTGCTCCTCCTCCTCATAGATGCGGGCGATGTCGGGAGGAAAGAGTTCGCGGTCGTGCCTGCCGATCAGCTCGCGCCATGAGCGGTGGCCGGTGATCGCAGCGAGAGCATGGCTGCAAAAGAGGATACGCCCCTCACGATCTTTAAAATAGATAAAGTCCGTCGTGTTTTCCAGCAGCACCACGAAGTTGCGCTGCAACATCAAGTAGCGCTGCTGGCGGCTCTGCTGCGCCAGCGCCTCGGGCAGCACCAGCGAGAGCATCGTCGCCACCCCCTGCTCGGCGGCGCTCCATGGAGCGCTGCGACCGCGCCACTCTTCGCGCCACAGCGCAAAGGAGTGGCGCGGAGTGAGTTGATAGCGGCCATCCGCGCCACGCACCACCCCCTTCTCACTGCGCCCGGCCCAGTGGATGGTGCGAATCCGCTCGCCGCGCAGCCACAGCACGCCGCTCTCGCGAATCATCGCCGGAGTGGTCGCCAACAGACCGCACGCGCACCCCGGATAGGCCGCCGCCGCTGGGTAGCTGGCAGCCAGCGCACTGTTGACCACGATGCTACTACCCGGCTGCTCGCCTAACCATTCCAATAGCGCAGCGAGTGGCTCATCACTCGGTACCTTTCCGTAGCTATGGGGTTTACCCGCCACCATCACCACCACCCCGTCGGCACCGACCAGTGCCATTAGCTTGGGCAACAGTCCATTGAGCCACCGCTCCGGCGGATCACTGGCGATGTGGCACAGCAGCTCGCCGATGAGCTGATTGGCATGGGCGGTGTGGCACTGGCGGTCGAGTGCTTGCAGCGCGGTGAGGCGTGCCGAAACCTGGCGGCTGATAAAAATCGCCGCTTCGCGCAGCTCGATGGAGACCCGCTTGGGGGTGGCGTGGTGGCAGGCGATCAGCCCCCATAGCCGTCCCTCTTGCAGCAGCGAGATGACCATGGAGGCGTGTACCCCCATGTTGCGCAGGTACTGAATATGGATCGGCGAGAGGCTGCGCAGGGCGGAGAGGGAGAGATCAAGCGGGCCGCCGGTCAGCGGGTTGTGGAGCGGGGTGAGCGGTACCGGGGTATCGTCGATATTGGCTACCAGCCGCACTAGATTGAGGGTATAGAGGCGACGCGCCTGCGGCGGGATGTCGCTGGCGGGGAAGTGCAACCCCAGATAGCTTGGGGCGCTGGCGACACGGCTCTGGGCGATGACCTCGCCATTCCAGTACTCATCAAAGCGGTAGAGCATCACGTTGTCGTACCCACTGAGGGTGCGTACCAGTCTCACCACCTCGCCAAAATAGGCGTGGAGGTAGGACTCCCCCTCTTCGCTGGCGTACTGCTTGAGCAGCCGTTGCTGCATCTGAAGCAACTGCTCGGCCAGCTCCCCTTCGCGGTGGGCGGTGACATCGGCGGTCAGCTCCAGCACCCACAGCCCTTCGGAGCGGTAGAGGTGGGCCTGACAACACCGCTCGCCAGCGGGGTGGGCGAGGGTGAGCGTACCGCTGCACGACCTCCGCCCTTCAGCGATCCACTCCGCCACCTCCTCGCTCGCCGCCGTACCGAGTAGCGCCGCTAACGGTCTCCCCAGCAGCTTCTCCTCGTCGCAGCCGAGAAAGGGGGCGAGGTTGGCGCTCTGCTGGCGCAGCACAAAGGGTGGCTGCCCGGCCAGTGCCAGTAATACGCCGTGCGGTTGAATCTGCCCGATCTGGTGGATCGGCTCCGCTGCACACTGCGCCAGCGCCTGTTGCAGCGGATCTGCCTCTGCCATTGTTTACTACCACCCTTAACAATATACAAATACTAAGCACTGCCGCGCTGTACTATGCCTCGCGGCGTTGCAATTGTAGCAGATGGCTTGGTCTGCGTCTGCGTCTGCGAGGGTTAAGGGTTTAAGGGTTAAGGGTTAAGGGTTAAGGGTTAAGACCAAAAGGGTCAGACTCGATTGTTCTGAAGACCAAAAGAAGACCAAAAGGGTCAGACTCGATTGTTCTGGAAAACCAAAAGGGTCAAAAACCAAAAGGGTCAAGGGTCAGACTCGATTGTTCTGGCAACGACCACTGGCAGCGACCAAAAGCGACCAAAAGCAGACCAAAAGGGTCAGACTCGATTGTTCTGGCAAAGTATGGCACAACCTGAACCAAGGAACCAAAAGGGTCAGAACCAAAAGAGAACCAAAAGGGTCAGACTCGATTGTTCTGGCAAAGAACCAAAAGACCAAAAAGGTCAAACCAAAAGAAACCAAAAGGGTCAGACTAGGATTGTTCTGGCAAAGTATGGCACAATCTGATCGTCAATGACTATATTTAGAGGGATCATCCATGCCACGACTTCCCCGCTTCGTACTTCCTGGACAGCCTCAGCACATCATTCAAAGAGGCAACAACCGGGAACCAATTTTTGCGGCCACTGAAGATTACAAGTACTATCTTGATCGGTTGAATGCCGCAGCGAAAAAACATCGCGTTGATATTCATGCTTATGTGCTGATGACGAATCACGTTCACCTCCTCGTCACCCCTTGGACTAAAAAAGGCATAAGCAATATGATGCAAGGTATTGGCCGATATTATGTCCAGTATTTCAATGGCCGCTACAGCAGGACAGGAACCCTTTGGGAAGGACGTTACAAGGGGACGCTGCTCGATAGTGAGGCCTATCTTCTGACATGTTATCGCTATGTGGAACTCAACCCGGTAAGAGCGGGAATGGTGGATCATCCCGCTGAGTATCCATGGTCAAGTTATCGCCATAATGCGATAGGAACTCTGGATGCGTTGATAACGACACATCCGCTATACTCAATGCTGGATGAGGATGATGACAAGCGCCGGTCAGCGTATCGCGCTCTTTTTGATGATCATCTGGATGGAAAAACGCTTCATGAGATCAGAAGCGCAACCAACAAGGCGTGGGCGCTGGGGGATGACCGGTTTCGCGAGAAGATAACTCGCTTGCTCAATCGCCCTGCTAGCCCATGTGCAAGAGGGGGAGATCACCGTTCGGAGGAGTTTAAAAGCAATCGAGTCTGACCCTTTTGGTT
>SLIM01000328.1 GCA_007135625.1 Gammaproteobacteria bacterium | reverse complement strand
GCGCCGCCGCCGCGAGAGCGCGACCGCGCCGGTGATGACCTTCGCCGGGCGCTCGCTGCTCACCTTCTGCAGCAACGACTACCTCGGTCTGGCCAGCCACCCGGCGCTCGCCGAGGCGCTATGTCGCGGGGCCGAGCGCTACGGCGTGGGCAGCGGCGCAGCGCACCTGATCAGCGGCCACACCGCCGCCCATCAGCAGTTGGAAGAGGAGCTGGCGGCCTTTACCGGTCGGCCACGAGCGCTGCTCTTCGGCAGCGGCTACCTGGCCAATCTGGGGGTACTGACCGCCCTGCTCGGACGCAAGGATGCTCTCTTTGAAGATCGCCTCAACCACGCCTCGCTGATTGATGGTGCGCAGTTAAGCCGCGCCACCCTGCGCCGCTATCCACACAACGATCTGGCGACTCTGCGCCGCCTGCTGGCCGAGAGTCGCGCCCCGCTGCGGCTGGTGGCGAGTGATGCGCTCTTCAGCATGGATGGCGATAGCGCCCCGCTGGGCGAGCTGGCGGCCCTCTGTCGCGAACAGCAGGCCTGGCTGCTGGTGGATGATGCCCACGGCTTCGGCCTGCTCGGTACGCAGGGGGCGGGAAGTCTGGAGGCGCAGCGACTCTCTTCTGCTGAGGTGCCGATCCTGATGGCGACCTTGGGCAAGGCGCTGGGCTGCTACGGGGCTTTTGTCGCTGGCGCGGAAGAGCTGATTGAGACCCTCATTCAACGCGCCCGTCCCTATATCTACACCACCGCCCTCCCCCCGGCCCTCGCCGAGGCGGCGTTGGCGGCGCTCCACCTGGTGCGCGAAGAGCCGTGGCGGCGCCACCACTTGGCGGCGTTAATTGCCCGCTTTCGCCAAGGAGCAGCACCCCTCGGGCTGCCGCTACTCCCCTCCGATAGCGCGATTCAGCCGCTGCTCGCGGGGAGTGCCGAACGGGCGCTGCGCTGGAGCCGCTGGCTGGAGCAGCGCGGGATTTTGGTCACCGCAATTCGCCCCCCCACGGTTCCCCAAGGCAGCGCCCGCCTGCGCATCACCCTAAGCGCGGCCCACTCCGAGCAGCAGATCGACCATCTGCTGGAGTGCCTGGCCGAACTACCCCTCGAAGCGGAGTAAGCCGTGCCGCAACCGCCGCCACTCTTTCTGCTCCACGGTTGGGGAATGAACCGCACGATCTGGTCGCCACTCACCGCCCAACTCGACGGCGAGGTGAATACCCTCGATCTCCCCGGCCATGGTCAGACCCCCTGGAACCGGGCGCACTACACCCTCTCTGCTTGGGTCGATTTTGCCCTCGCCGCCGCCCCTCCCCGCGCCGTCTGGGTCGGCTGGTCACTCGGTGGCATGATCGCCCAAGCCGCCGCACTACGCGCCCCGGAGCGGGTCGCCGCGCTGGTCGGCATCGCCACCACTCCCCGTTTCACTCAAGCTAGCGACTGGCCCGCAGCGGTCGATGCGCAGGTGTTGGAGGGGTTTGCCACGGCCTTTAGCGAAAACCACCAAGGCACTCTGGATCGCTTTCTGGCGCTGCAACTGCGCGGCGACCCGGCGGCCCGGCAACTGCTGCGCCGCCTGCGCGAGGAGCTGCGCCACTGTCCCGCGCCCCACCCCGAAGCGCTGGCGGTGGGTCTGGAGATCCTGCGCCACAGCGACCTGCGCTCGCAACTGGCGGCTCTGCGCCCCCCCAGTTGCTGGATTTTCGGCGAGCGCGATACCCTGGTTCCTGCCGCCCTGGAGCGCGATCTGCGCCACTATCTGCCGCAAGCGACCCTAATCACCCTGCCGCGCAGCGCCCATGCCCCTTTTCTCTCCGATCCGCTCGGCTGCGCCCAACAGATCAGGAACTTTATCAAGTAAAAGGGCCTTGGTCATCCTTCCGGCCAATACCCTGATTGGAGGGTGTCAAACGGGGCATTTCGCCCCAAGGACTCAGCCACTTACGGCGGGACTTTCGCTGTGAGCGGTCAAGGTGGCCGAAACGATGATCAAGGCCAGTAAAAGGTCTTTTGTGTCCAACAGATCAGGCACTTTATCAAGTAAAAGGTCTTTTGTGTCCAACAGATCTGGCATTTTATCAAGTAAAAGGTCTTTTGCGCCTAACAGATCAGGCATTTTATCAAATAAGAGGTTTTTCATGAATCTGGATAAACGCCGCGTCCGCGCCGCCTTCTCACGCGCCGCCCCCACCTACGACGCCGTCGCGGTGCTACAACGCGAACTCGCCACCCGCATGGTCGAGCGGCTAGAGCTATTCCGTATCGCTCCCAACCGCATCCTCGACCTTGGGGCCGGTACCGGCTTCGCCACCGCCGCACTGCGCCAGCACTACCCCGATGCCACCCTGCTTGCAGTCGATTTTGCCCAGCCGATGTTGCAGCACCTGCGCCGACAGTGGAGCGCCGACGGCCCCGCCGCACTACCGATCTGCGCCGATATGGATCAACTCCCGCTGGCCGATGGCAGCATCGACCTAATTTTCTCCAACGCCACTTTGCAGTGGAGCAACGACCTCAGCGCCACCCTGCGTGAACTGCGCCGCGTCATCGCCCCCGGCGGCCTACTGCTCTTCACCAGTTTTGGTCCCGATACCCTGCACGAACTGCGCAACGCCTGGGCGACGGTCGATCACTACCGCCACACCAACCCGTTTCTCGATCTCCACGATGTCGGCGATGCCCTGCTCCACAGCGGCTTTGCCGACCCGGTACTCGATATCGACCGCATCACCCTCACCTACGCCCGCGTTCGCGATTTAATGCGTGATCTCAAGCAGCTCGGCGCTCACCAAGTCGCCAGTGGACGCTCCCCCGCCCTCACCGGCAAGGGGCGCTTGGCAGCACTGGAGCGGGCCTACGAGCCGTACCGCCACGCTGGGGTGCTGCCAGCAAGCTACGAAATTGTCCATGCCCATGCTTGGGTAACAACCAACCCGCAAGCGACGGGAACGCGTCAGTGGGTGGAGCCTCCCGGGTTTTTGTAGCAGAGGGCAGAGGAGAGAGGAGAGTCGCACCGCATAGCCGGGTAGATGGAACGTTGACGAGTTTCGTCCTACGATTCGGTAGGATTCTCTGCGTTAGAGCGGCTTTTTTCTTCTTTGTGATAAAGTTCGTGAGGAGGTAGTCTTGCAAGGCAAGGCCGAAGAGGCGGTGCCAGGTGACTCTTTTCTCTTCGGTTGGGCCGGATATTCTGCGTGGCTCTTTGCGTTAGTGCGGTTTTTTTCTGCCCGGTTTTTTTGCTCGATCTCCCTTGCTCTCCTCGGCAAGCAGGGCCTTAAACTGCTGCAGTTGTTCGACACTTAGGCCTTGCAAGAGATCTTTGGGGGAGAGTCCCTTGAGCCGATCTTCGGGGGAGACTCTCTGCAGCAGTTCCTCGGGCGGCAGCCCCCTGAGCCGATCTTCGGGGGAGAACTTTTGCAGCAGCTCCTCGGGGGGTAAGGTCGGGAGTACCTCTAACGCCACATCCCGACGAAAGTCTTCAAAGGTGTATCCCATGCTAAACCCCTT
>SLIM01000224.1 GCA_007135625.1 Gammaproteobacteria bacterium | reverse complement strand
GCCTCGAACCTCGAACCTAGCGCCTCGCACCTCGAACCTCGAACCTCTCCTCTACCCCAAAGCATGGGCATTATAGGCCTCGACCACAGCATGGACATCTCCCTCCATACGAGTCACCCCCTCATCGATCCACACTGCCCGCTGGCACAGCTTACGGACAGTATCGACGTTATGTGAGACCAGAATGACGGTATGATCCGAGGCCATTTTAGCGTGTAAGGTCTTGGCCGATTTGGCACGAAACTGCGCATCTCCCACCCCCAGCACCTCATCAATGAGCAGCACATCGGTATCGACATGAATCGCCACCGAAAAGCCGAGGCGAGTGGTCATGCCCGAGGAGTAGGTGGAGACCGGCTCTTCCCAAAACTCCCCCAGCTCGCTATAGGCTCGAATCTCGGGTAACTTGGCGATCACCTGCTGGCGCGAATTCCCCTGAATAATCCCGCCGAGAATCGCATTCTCCCGACCGCTGAGGTGTGGGATAAAGCCGAGCTGAAGGGAGAGCATCGCAATGCTTGAGGTAGTACGCTCCAACGTACCGCTATCGGGTTCAATAATTCCCGCCAACAGCTTTAACAAAGTCGTCTTGCCCGCCCCATTGCGCCCGAGAACGCCCAGACTCTCTCCAGGATAGACCGTAAAACTGACCGACTTTAACACCTGATAACGGGCGCGTGAGAGGATATTCTTCCCCTTATTGTAGGAGACACCAACATTATGCAAGCGAATCAGTGGGGGTGTGGTCTGGGACACGGCGTTAGAGTACTTTGGGGTAGATCTTGTCAAAATGGCGCAACGAGAGCAGCCCGATCACACCAAACAGCAGAGTAAAGGAGAGTACCCAGGTCAATCCCGAGAGGCTAGGGGCCACTCCATCAATGAGGATGAGGCGAAAGGCAGCGAGAAACCAGGTCATCGGATTTAGCTCAAACAGCGACTTCAACGGCTCATTCAGTTGGCCAATATCGAAGAAGATCCCCGACAGAAAGAAAAGCATCATCATCCCATTTTCGATCACCGGGCGGATATCCCCAAGCAGCGGCACCCATGCGGCAACCACCATCGCACAAGCACTAAGAAAGAGTAGTTGCAACAGAATTACTCCCGGCAAGAGTAGCCAGTAGCGCGTCACCTCAACCCCATAGAAAAGTAAAAAAACTACCAAAATTGAAAAAATAATCGAAAACTTGATCGTCACTGAGGCGACAGTAATCAACGGAAAGAGGTATTTGGGAATATAGACTTGAGAGATCAGCCCGCTATGCCGATCAATCGCACTCATCGACTGCCGCACCCCGACATCGAACCACTTCCAGACCACCAGCCCAACCAGCAGAAAGGCGACAAAATGCTCACTACTGCGCTCAAACACCACGCCAAAAACCAAATAAAAAGCCGCCATATACATTACCGGCTCAATCAACCACCAGGCAAATCCGAGATAATGGCGGGTAATCTCCCCCCTTAGCTCTGCGTATGCCTTATATAGGATCAGATCAATATGCCACTGGGTCATGGTTTGCTACTGCACCGGCGAGTAAAAGGCGCACAGTATACCGCACCCACCGGCTCTCGTGGGAGGGGTGCGACTCAAAGTGAAGCTTTGGACAGCACGGCACGACTTCGGTCGGAAGGAGGTCGTGGGTCGCTTTTGGAGCGGTGATCGGTAGCCTGAAGCACCGCTCTACAAGGCCTTGCGCATCGGTTTGAGTCGCACCCTCATAGGAGGAGGTGATAGGCGGATAGCCGCAGGTAGTTTACAATGACCACCCTCAGCTCTCGCCCGGACGCAGTAACAAACCCGGTCCTGACAAACAACATCTACCCCTCCACAGGAGAGCACCATGCTGGCAGATATCCAACTACTGCGTGAAAAAACCCCAATTAACACCCTGCGAGAGGAGTGCCTGAGTCGCCTGGGTGAGTATACGCAGAGTGAGGAGTATTTAAACGGTGGAACCCCCTTTCGCCAAGGCGACTGCGATGAAGATGCCATTTTTCTGGTTAGTGGCCGCCTCCGTATGCAGAGTCGCGACGGGCGCATGCTGGAGATCGACCATAAGGATCACACCGCCCGCTTTGCCCTCGCCAACCTCAAGCCACGCCTCTATGGCGCAGAGGTGATCAGCGAGCGAGCGCGACTGGTGCGTGTCAAAATGGAGATCCTGGAGCGCTGCGCCGCACTGGAGCAGTTCACTTCCGGAAAGGAGGGTTCCAATTCCTTGGAGGAGCATCTGGTTAGCGAACCCTGGGTGGTGAATCTGCTACGAACCAAAGAGTTTGCCCGCCTACCGATCACCACCTTGTTGCAACTGGCGGAGCGGGTGCAGAGCATCACCGTCAAGCAGGGGCAGGTGGTCATCCGCCAAGGCGAGCCGGGAGAGTACTTCTATATCATCGCGGAGGGGAGCTGCAAGATCAGCCGCTTAACCCCGGTTGGCGAGATTATTCTCGACCAGATCGGCCCCGGCGAACCGTTTGGTGAGTCGGCCCTGCTCTCCGAGGAGCCGCGCAACGCGACCATCACCATGCTGGAGGATGGCTTGCTAAAACGCCTCTCGCGCCACGACTTCAAGCGCCTTCTAGCCGATCAATATATCCCCTACTCCAGTCCCAAAGAGGTTCGCGAACTGCTCCGCAGTGGGGCGATCCCGATTGATGTTCGCACCGAAGAGGAGGTCACCCAGTACCGCTTGCCAAACGTCAGAAACATCCCTCTGTTCCTCATTCGAGTCCGCATCCGCAGCGGCTGGTTTCGCCCCGAAAATCGCTACGTCCTCTTTTGCGACAGCGGCATTCGCAGCGCCACCGCCGCCTTTATCCTTAACCAGAACCAGATCCCCGCCTACGTCGCCGAAGGGGGCCTCAGCCGCTTTGGCGGGGCCTCCTATAGCTGAAGAGCGCAGACCGCAGAGAGGGTCGAGATCCTTAATCCCAACACTCTGCACCTTTCAGGATATTCCCCAGCGAAAAGTTCATGTTGCGTCGAGATCCTTATCCCAACACCCTGCACCCCTCCAAGGCTCCGGCCACCTTGACCGCTCACAACGAAAGTCCCGCCATAAGTGGCTGAGTCCTTGGGGCGAAATGCCCCATTTTAAACCCCCTGATCAAAGTATTGACCGGAAAGATGACCAAGGCCGGTGTGATCACCCCGACGTGCGCTAGCGTACAGAAACCACCATGCGACCGTTCTATGATCCCCTCCATGGCACCACTTCAAAAGAAGAGGGAGACGAAGAGCATCGCAAGAGTCGAACGGATGCTCGCGTTACGTCGGTGTCGTGCTAACGGCGGGTGGAAGGACTATTAGCAGTCCCAAAATTTGCTTGCAGCACAATGGAATTGCGGGTGCATCACTTCGCGTCGCACCTGCAAAAAAAGGGTTCATATTACAGTCAAAGAACGGTAATCAAAGGCCGTTATGCTGTTCTATGAATCGCATTACACCATGTCGTCACTACCGAGAGAGGATCTTGCCATGTCTATCGAAAAACGTCAAAG
>SLIM01000073.1 GCA_007135625.1 Gammaproteobacteria bacterium | reverse complement strand
CTTGCACGCTTCGGTATCGCCGTCTATATTCAGCCGCAAAGTGGAAAAGGAGATGCCGATATTCAGGTAACCACAGCCCAACGCAGCGGCGACCATTTGACCCTGCAACTGGAGAACCGAGGGGCGCGTCGCGGCACGATTCGCGAAATTATTCTGCTGGCGGGTGAACAGCCCCTCACCACCCACCCCGGCAACTGGCACCTACTCGCCGGAGCGGCCTTTCCCATTACCCTGGAGGAGGAACCGGCGGTACTACGCCGCAGCAGCCACCTGCAACTGCGTGACAGCGACGACAACCTCTCCCCCCGCTATCCGCTCGACTGAGGAAAGCAGCGAAGTTCCACCCAGCTCTCCCCACGGATGCTCTCCCCCACCCTACTCTTCCGCAACGGGTTTCTCCTGCTGCTGCTCCTCAGCAGCAGCGTTCACAGCGCGGAGGCGATTCACTCGATCATCGCCGACGTGATCGTTAACCTGCGCCCAGGCGGCACCCACTTTCTCGCCGAAGACCGGGAGGGACGCATCTACGCCCCCGCCGAGGCGCTACAGCGGTGGCGCATCGACCACCTACCGAGTGAAAGCGCCCGCATCGACCAACTCCTCTACTACCCGCTCGACCAGCTCCCCGGTCTCCACTACACCCTCGATCCGAGCAGCTACACCCTCCACCTGGAGGTACCCGGCGAGCTGCTCGACCGGCAGCGCTACGGAGCCAGTCGCGCCACCGTCATCACCCCGCAACCCGGCAGCGGTGCGGCTTTGCAGTACGGCATCTCGCTCCAACGAAGTGCGAGCGGTGAGCAGGATCTCAACCTGACCCTAAAACCGACCCTATTTCATCAAGGTTGGGTCTTCAGCCAGCAACTGAGCGCCCAGCAGTCGCACCGCCACGCCTACTCGATGCGCCACCTAGAGAGCAGCTTGACCCACGATGACCCAGCCAAGCTGCGCACCCTGCGCCTCGGTGATGCCACCCTTGAAGCGCACCCCTGGGGCGGGGGAGTCCGCTTCGGCGGGGTGCAGTGGGCCGCCAACTTCAACCTCGACCAGGGGCTGATCCCCTTTCCCCTCCCCCTAGTCGAGGGGGTCACCACCCTGCCGTCGGTGGTCGATCTCTACCTCAATGAACGCCAGATCCTCACCCAGGAGGTCGAACCCGGCCCATTTCAGCTCGACCACCTCCCCCTCACCTCCGGGGCGGGTGACCTGCGCATGGTGATTCGCGACCGCCACGGCCAAGAGCGCGAGGTGAGCCAGCAGTTCTTCGTCAGCACCCGCCTGCTGAAGCCCGGCCTCAGCGCCTGGTCACTCGCCGCTGGCAGTGTGCGCCGCGACTACGCGGTGCGTGACTACCGCTATGGCGACCCCCTCTTCGCCGCCAACTACCGGCGAGGCATCACCACCACCACCACCCTCGGCGGCCATCTCTACACCACCGCCGACCAGCAGGTAGCCGCCGCCACTCTCGACCTCGCCACCGCCTTCGGCGAACTCTTCGCCGCTTACGCCCACAGCCAGGAGGGGCAGCAGCAAGGAGATTTTCAGCGCTTCGGAGTGCGCTACAGCTCACCGCGCTTCAACCTGGGCGCTACCCACGCCCGCTGGAGTCCGGCGTTTCGCTCCCCCGGCAGCAGCGAGCCGCCACGCCTGCGCCAGCAGCGTACCCTCACCAGCGGAGTCCACCTCGGCCAGCACGGCTCCCTCACCCTGCTCTACGCCCAGCAGCAGGGGTACCAGCAGCCGCAGCGGGAGCGCGCTACCCTCAGCCACCGCCGCCGCCTGAGCGGGCGCATTCAACTCGCCCTCTCCCTCACCCTGGAGCAGGGTGAAGAGCGGCGTAACCTCGGCGGCGGCATCAGCCTCAACTTCCCCCTCGGTGGCCACCACACGAGCCTCGGCTATACCCAGCGCAACCAGCAGCAGAGCCTGCGCGGTCATCTCAGCCGCAGCCTCGGCGCGGGGGAGCGCTACGGCTACCAGGTGCAACTGCACGACCAAGGGTTGGATAGCGCCGAACTCTCGCTGCGCTCCGCCATCGGCACCCATCGCCTCAGCTTCGCCGACCGCGATGGGATGAGTACTCGCGCCTATAGCGAGGGAAGCTTGGTCTTTATCGACAAGCAACTCTTTTTGACTCCAGCCACCGGACGCGCCTTTGCCTTGGTGCAGGTCGCCGATCTTCCTGAGGTGCGGATCAAGCTGGAGAACCAGGTGATCACCCGCACCGACCGCAAGGGACGCGCCCTACTCCCCAACCTGCGCCCCTATGAGCTGAACCGCATCGGCATCGAACAGCGCGATCTGCCGCTGGATGTGAGCATCACCACCCTGGAGCTAACCGTCGCCCCCTATGCCGACAGTGGCCTCTCCCTTACCTTCCCGGTACAACGCGAGCGCGGTATTCTGCTCCACGCCCGCCTCGCCAACGGCAAGGCCCCCCCCATCGGCACCCGCGTTGAAGTGGTGGGTGAGCCGCAGCTTTTCTTCACCGTTGGCTATGAGGGGATGCTCTATCTGGAGGGGCTACACGGCGAGGTCAGCCTACGACTAGAGTGGGAGGAGGCGAGCTGCCGGATCGATCTCCCACCCGCCAGCGCCGAAGAGGCGGCCATTCGACATCTTGGAGAACAACGATGTATCGCTACGCCGTAGTCCTGCTGCTCGAACTCTTGGAGAACCACTATGTATCGCTATGCCGTAGTCCTGCTGCTCGACCTCTTGGAGAACCACCATGTATCGCTACGCCGTAGTTCTGCTGCTCGACCTCTTGGAGAACCACTATGTATCGCTATGCCGTAGTCCTGCTGCTGCTCCCACACCTGCTTCAGGCCGAGATTCTCGACTGCCACCTCTGGATCGACCCGCTCGATTTCGGTACCCAGGATCAGCTCTACCGCCAGTCGGCAGAGATCACCACCCAGCTCCATATCCACTGCGTCAACGACCCGGCCACTGGCGGTGGCCACTACCGCGTTGTCTTTGACTATGGAGCGGCGCAGCACCCCTTCACCAGCAGCCGTCAGATTAATGGACAAAGGGGCGGGATTGCTTATAACCTCTACCGCGACCCCAGCCATATCCAAGTACTCGGCGACGGTACCGCTGGCACTACCATCCTAACCGGCCATAGCGGCAGCGCAGCAGAATACCGCAATAGATATACTCTCTATGGACGCATCTTTGCCACCAGCGACTACCAAGAGGGGATCTATTTAGACCACCTAACCGTGCGGCTGAGTTATTGAGGGAGAGAGGGCTTGGTGGGGAGAGAGAGGGGAGAGAGGACTTAGTGGACTCAGTGGACTGAGTGGATACAGTTCTCGCACCTCGCGCCTCGCACCTCGCGCCTCGCACCTCGTACCTCGCGCCTCGCACCTCGCGCCTCGCGCCTCGCACCTCGCGCCTCGTACCTCGCGCCTCGTACCTCGCGCCTCGCACCTCGCGCCTCGTACCTCGCGCCTCGCACCTCGCACCTCTCCCCTCGCGCCTCGCACCTCGCACCTCTCCCTCTCCCTCTCCCCTACCGCG
>SLIM01000159.1 GCA_007135625.1 Gammaproteobacteria bacterium | reverse complement strand
GCGCCGGGAAGGGATCGGACACGATGGGAGGGGAAGGAGCCGAGGAATCGCATGGGAGGTACCTCTCCAGAGCTGCGGGCGGACGGATGCGGCTCAAAGCCATCTCCCGGGAAGTCCAGGAAGCCGCGAGTCCCGCCAGAATAGGGGACGGAGCGTGGGGACGTCAACGCCGCTAACCGGCCTGGCGCGGCTCGTGCAGCGGTTCGCTGGAGACGTGACACGCAGGGAAGTTGGGTGGAGGGCCCGCCAGGGACCAGAACCGGCACACCCCAAGTTATGTGAAGTCGAGCTTGGTCGACCTTCCTGGGCGGACGGAACGTCGCATGTCCGCACTACCTCGAGTTCGAAGCGCGAACCTTCCACTACTGGACAATCCTCCAGTAACCTCAATGTGGGGGCCAGCCCAGGAGAGGGGTGTGGTGTCGAGGATAGGTCCGCGCCAAAATGTCCGCCTCCCATTCCCAAGGCTCTGCAAGCAGCGGTACGGCTGCGGCCGCCCCGGCAAGGGCAGCGCCAAGGAGGGAGACGTCCAACACCTCGGTCCAAGACGACGGAAGGCCGATCCCGCTCATGAGACGAGCATCCACCTCCTCCCCCCAGAGGATGTGGGCTTGGTCGTACTGAAGTACGTGCACGCGCTCGTGAGCCAGCACCCTCGTGCGAAATGTCTCGACACGGGCTGACCCTGCCCAGTCACCGCGAAGAAAAATGCTGCCACCGACCTGGCGACCGTCCCAGCCCCAGTCGTCTTCCCAGCCCCTGGCCAGGAATACGGGAGTTCCGGAGCTGAGCGTTCGCTTGATGTCCAGCGAAGAATCCATTCCGGATGCATAAGCACCCACGATCGCAACCGCAGCGAATACGTCTAGTGCCGCACGCATTCTTGGGGCGTCTCGCTTCCAGCGGAAGCGCACGGGCCCCAAAGGCACCGTCACACGGTGGAAGCTCGATTCTCCCAGCGATGCGTTCCGGACGACCGAGGAGCCCACGGCAGCAATCGCTCGCCCCGCGGCGCCAGCATAAGGAGCCTCGGACATCGCTACCTGCTTTCCGACCCACGTCCCGATTCCCCCTGCGGCCCCGCGGAAGAATCCGTCCCAGAACTCCCCTCCACGCCGCCCCTGCCAAATCCCAGCCGTGAGGCCACTCACCACCACATTCGCCGCGAATGCCGAGCCCTGCGCAAGCATGCCCCCCCTCCAGTCGTCCTCTCCTCCACCGCACCAGTCAGGCATGCAGCTCACAGGGGTCTGGGCATCCAGCGATGGTACCCTGGCAGATACCACTAACACGCCGATCAAGGCGAGAACCGGAGGCCAGTGATTGCGACGAGACCGGAACCGGAGAAGCTCAGCGACCGAGGTCGCCGGAGGCACTAGGATCATGACACTCAACCGCCGCCGTGCGAGGGTCCAACGACCATGAACGCCTCGGATTCGACGTTAGCTTCGTCCCACCCATGCCGCACGGGGACCACAGCCCGGTACTGTCTCTCGCTCCGGAAACGATCATCGATCAGAAAAGAACGCTGTACCTCGTCGCCCACCTCGATCCGAAGCGAAAACAGAAACGGCCTCCAAGTTTCGCAGTCTCCGATTAAAATGAACGGATGGGCGAATATCCACTCCCCATCCTCCACCCGCACTTGCAGAGGGACACATTCCGTCGTTGCGATGGTCCATCTGCCGCGATTCGCGAGGCGTAGTACAGCCTCATCTCCCGGATGGTACTCGGCTTGATCCGTAGCAAAGTCGACCTGTATCTCATGGATTGTCGGGGACAAGTCGCACGCTCCCACGACCGCAACTGCAGCCAACACCAAGAAGAGGCGCGTGAAGGCGATCACCCATTCTGGGCTCAGCAGCATACGGCCCGATGCCCTTCTAATAATAGATGAGCGGATGGTGCCAGTCCTGCAAGTCTTCATTGATGCCCCCCAAGTTGCTCGCCACAAACACCGGACATGCTAGTCTTAGGTCATGGGGTGGGTCCAATGGTTCACACAGTGTGCCTTCGTCATCCTCAATGCCGCCAAACACGGTGCCACGAAGCTCCACATTCGTGCCGGAGTCCACCTCGAAGACGGGCCCTCCGCTGTCCCCATGGATAATGACAGCGTCCACCGTCATCGCACATATGATCATTGCATCACCGACTGACCGATCAACACAACCTTGCAGGACCTCTCCTCCGGTCCATCCGCTTACATGACCTACCTTCTCGAGAACTTCTCCATCTATAGACCAGGGACCAGTCGATGTAATATCGAATTCCGGGTCTGTAGAGTCCAAATTTAGGCTAAAGTCGTTGCGCCCGGACGGCCTGGCAATCGCACCAAGAGTCGACGATACAGCGGAATGGTAGGTTGCAAGGGCCGCATCTGAGTTCCGGCAACCCTGGCCATTCGGATTCTCCGGGCATTGCCAAACCGGTGGGTCGATCTGCTCCCAACCCATTCCACTTGGCGACGTAGGCTGATAATAGAAGGTTGTGTCGACCACCTCCCCGAAGGCCCTAGTGCAATGGGAGTTTACTAAGAACGCCCGCTGACCCAATCTCTCTAGGTTTGGCCCCAGAGAGCAGGATACCCAACCCTCCTGGGGGTGTGGCCAACTGACCCGTAGCCCACCCAGTACCGGGCGATGTTGGCCAGAGAGGTCCATGAGCTGCACCTCCGAAGTGATCCCAACCACAACGGCCTCCCTGGGGACCCGCGCCTCTTCAATGGCCCGCTCGACCGCTAGAACCTCATCCTCATCCCTCATCCCAATCCTTATCCTATTATCGCGAACCGCGATACTGGCTGCCCGCGGAGCGATAGGCAGGACCTCCATCAGCGCTGTGTACCACTCATAGAGATCGTCGTAGGAAAACTCACCACGTGCAACCTCCAAGTCCCGGACATTGAACGCGCCACCCCCAGGGCGTTCTTGCTTCTCCTGGATTAACTGTTCCGCACCTAGAGCCATCCCGGCTTCTGCGTCTACTTCTATGTCGACGAGGACCATGGTCAACTGACCGCCTTCGAAGAAGATCCCACCGAAGCCGCCTGGGATCCGCTGGGCCATGTCCGCAAACTCGTCGCGAATCGTCCGAGCTCGCATATTGGCCGCTTGCCTCTCACTTGTAGTGGGCGTGGCCACCGGAATCTCGACCTCGGTTGGTGTCCGATCAACCGTACAGGAAGTAATCGCGAGCATCACCATTAGCAACGCGGCAGAGACCCAATGAGTAAGTAAGTTGGAGGTATCCATGGTCTCTGTCCTTGGAAAAGGTGAGCGGATGGGACAGGATAGCGGCTCCGGACGGGTCCGCAATCGGGGGTTGATTGAAAGTGGTCGGCTCCGGTCGGAGCCGGCGCGACTCCGGACGGGGCGATCAAGAAAGCGGCGTTCTCCGAAGAAAAACCCCCAACTTACAATCCATCCCGTCAGACCTCGATTTCAACGTAACGTAACGTTTAAACGTTTAGGATTGTTGCCGAACTCTCCCCGTCCATGAGAGCTGAGGAGCGGGACGTGAGTCGGGAGAGTTCGAG
>SLIM01000131.1 GCA_007135625.1 Gammaproteobacteria bacterium | reverse complement strand
GGTGCGGCGGCCTGGATGACGCTTATTCTGGCTGTGGGATCAAAGTCCTGGCGCTCACTGCCACCCGCGATAAAGCGCTGGTTGGCGGGAACGAGCAAGAAGGGGCTGTCGAGCTGAATATCCCCACCACTCGCTCCAGTGGCGCTGGTGTTGGCCTGAATAAAGCCTCGATCCAGAATCACGCCACGCTGCTGCATCTCAATGTTACCGCCATCACCGGCGAACCCGGCTACTGAGGTAGTGATCTGGCTCCCCGCAACAAATAGCAGCCCGCCGCGCATCGTAATCGCCCCCCCGCTGGCATCCTGTGAGGCGGTAGTGATCGCCGAACCCCGCTCCAGCAAGATCAGGTCACGACTCTCGATATGAATCTCTGCCGCCGGGGTCTGCTGCTCGGCGGCGGCGCTAATCTGCGACCCGTTATCGAGTCGCAGCTCCCCGACCTCAAGGGTAATATCGCGCAGTAGCAGGCCACTGCGGGTACTGCCGCGTGAGGCGATGCTAATGGCCCCCTGGTCATCGAGCAGGAGGCGCTCCGCCTCAATAAAGATATTCCCCGCCTCTCCACCAGTGACTCCATCTAGCCCCTCGCTGGTGCTGGTAATCCACCCCCCGCTGATCTCGACCTGCTGCCCGATTAGATAGAGGGAACCGGCGTTACCGCTGCTCTCGCTGCTGGTAGAGAGGTGGCTACCGTTGCGCAGTCGGAGCGGGCCGTCAACCTGCAAGAGTAGAAATCCGGCATCGCCCGCCAGCGCCCCCTCCGCTAGCGCACTGCCTCGGCTGCTGCTGGTGATTCCGGCCCCGGCATCGAGCAGCAGCGTGCCACTGGTCAGCAGAATATCGCCCGCCCGCCCCGCGCCGTGGGTGTCGCTGGAGATACGCGCCTGACCGAGCAGTTGGCTGCTACCGCGAATATCCAGCACCAGAAAACCGGCATCACCCGCCCCGCCCAGCGAGTCGGCGGAGAGGACGACCACTCCTTCTGTCCCCTCCATGTAGAGGGATGCGGCATTCACGAGAACACCGCCCCCCTCGCCGCCCGCTCGGGTATCGCTGGAGATCGTCGCCCCGTCATAGAGCGCAAGTTCGCCGCGTAGCTCAATGACCACCGCCCCTCCCGCACCCGCCCCAGAGGTGTCGGTCACAATGCGGGGGCTACCGCCCCGGTAGCCGTCCAGAGTCAGGCTCTCGGCCTCAATAAAAACCACCCCGCCATCTCCACTGCCGTCGGTCGAGCTGCTAATCTCGGCGCTGCCGAGCAGCATCGCCTGATCAGGCAGGGTAATGGAGAGATTGCCGCTCGCCCCCGCTTGGTGGATCGCCTTACTGCTAATCTCCGCGTGACCACCGCTTCCGTCGAGCCACAGTTCAGTCGCCTCGATGGTAATATCCCCGGCATCTCCACCGCCGTCGCTAACCGTGGTAATAGAGGCTTCATCCAACAGAAAGATCGGGCCGGCAATTTGCAACGTGACCCGCCCGGCGGCTCCCCCCTGGTGTGACGCGCTGCCCATCAGCGAGGGGCTGTAACTTCCTTGCAACCAGAGCTGCCCCGCCTGAATGTGAAGATCTCCGGCATCCCCCCCCTGCTCACTACTGGTCTCAATGCGTGCCCCACCGAGCAGGTCGAGGTTCTCCTCCACCACCAGCCACACCGTACCCGCATTGCCGCTGCCGCTGCCGTAGCTACCGCTGGAGATCCCGGCCTCCGGCTCCCCCATGGCATCAATGGAGAGCCGTCCGGCGAGCAGCTCAACCCCACCGGCATCGCCACGGCCATAAGTTCTGCTGGAGATAAAGGCAGCACGCTGCAACTGCCCGCTTTCGCGTATCCAAACCGCGACCTGGCCAGCGTTACCGCTACTGTCTAGGGCCGCACCGCTGGAGATCCCGGCACCGCTCTCGCCCCCGTCGATCCGCAGTTGCCCGCTCTCGACATAGAGCGAACCGGCCGCCCCCGCCCCCCAGGTATCGCTGGAGATGTACGCCCCTTCGAGCAGCTCCAGACGATCCGTGAGTACCGTCACCGTACCTGCGTTTCCAGCGCCGCCCAAGGTATCGCTAGAGAGGTGGCTCTCCTCCCAACCACCGCGCATCATCAACTCGCCCGCCTCCACCCAGACCGATCCGGCATCGGCATCGGAATAGGTATCGCTAGAGACCCGGCCACCGACCATCGTCATCGTCCCGGCGACCCGCACCCCCACCGCTCCGGCAGGGCCGCCAACCTCGGGGGCGCTATCACTGGAGATCTGCACCAGAGCGGTGCGGCCATCGAGATAGAGGCTATCCGCCTCGACCCAGACCGACCCGGCAGCACCGGGACTGTAACTATCGGACGAGATGTAGGCCCCCTCCTCTAGCCGCAGCTCTTCGGCACGCACCCACACACTCCCCCCTTCACCCTCGCCGAGGGTATCACTGGAGATCCCAGCGTAGCGCTCCCCGCCGCGCAGCAGCAGTTGGCGGGCCTCGACCGAGAGGCTACCCGCATTGCCGGCAGAATAACTGTCGCTAGCAATCGCCCCCTCCAGAATCACCAGCTCCCCGGCGCTCACCGCCACCGCCCCCGCCGAACCGCTCCCCTCCAGCGCATCGCTGGAGATGCCGGTAAACCCGGTGGCACCACGCCCATCAATCAGTAGCCGCCCCGCCGTTACCCGCACCGGCCCGCCATCCCCGTCGCCGTAGAGATCACTGGCGATATAGGCGTCGTGGAGAATGCGCAGCTCCCCGCTCACCGTCACTTCAACCGCCCCCGACTGACCGCGACTGCCCGCCTCGCCGCTGCTAATAATCCACGAGCGCTCCCCCCCCTCCTCGCCAACCACCAGCGACGCGGCGTGAAGTGTGAGCGGCGCGGCGTTGCCATCGCTAAAAGTGGTGCTACGAATCGCGCTCCCCCCGGTGACCGCCAAATGGCCATCGAGGTTCACGGTAATCCCGGCCCCTCCCCCGCTCCCCTCTTCGCGCTGGGCCAGCAGGGTAGAGCCGTGGTTCAGGTAGAGGTCGCCCGCCGTCAGTTGCAACGCCCCTTGGGGACCATCCCCGTGGGCGTAGAGCGCGACCTCGGAACCCTGCTCCAGGGTCACTGCAGCGGCACTATTCAACACGATATCACCACCCGCCTGATCACCGCTGGCACGGCTCACTACACTGCTCTCGCGCAGCGTCAACGCCCCCCCCTGCAACCAAATCTCCCCCGGTTCAGCGGCAACGCTCTCCAAGTGCGACTGCTCCAGCCGTAGCCCCTCCTGAGCGCTGAGGTACAAGCCACCGCCGCTGCTCTGCAAGCGGCTCTGGTCAAGGGTCAAGGTCGTTGCGGAGAGCGTCAGGTCGCTGTTGCCGAGTGCCAGTTCGCTCTGCTGCAAGCGCAGTTCACTGCGGTTACTCGCCAGAAAGCCGAACCCCTCGGGGCTGCTGATCGCCAGGTGACTCTCCGCCTGCGGATCGGCGGAAAAAATGGCACCGTCGCTAAAGTGGAGGTGGTCGCCGCCGGAGAGGTGCAGCGCAGCGGGTACGTCAAGTTGGGCATGGGGGCCGATCAGTAGCCCG
>SLIM01000367.1 GCA_007135625.1 Gammaproteobacteria bacterium | reverse complement strand
TCGCGCCATCTGCGCCCTGGGGATCGCTCGCTCTTTGCCGGTACCCGCCCGATTGATCGCCCGCCGCCGCGTCAGCGGGAGGAGCCGCGCCGCGATGTTTCGCGCCCCGGCACTCCGCCGCAGCTCGGCGGCCCCGGGCTAGGTCGCCCACCCTCTTCGGGATTGCCTGTGAAGGAGCTACCTGCGAAGGAGCCGCCTGTGAGGGAGCTGCCTGTGAGGGAGCCGCCCGTGAGGGAGCTGCCCGTGAGGGAGCCGCCCGTGAGGGAGCCGCCCGTGAGGGAGCCGCCCGTGAGGGAGCTACCTGCGAAGGAGCCGCCAAGTAGACAGCAGCGACCGGTTTTTGGTGGAGATTCACGCCCACCACCGCGCCCTTCCGGTGAGGAGCGGGAGGTACTCCGCCCGCGCCCACAACCCAAGGAGCCACCAGAAGAGCGGCGAGTGCGTCCAACCCATCCCGGTGCCGCTTCTACGACTGTTCCGGCAGAGGAGCGGCGAGTGCGTCCAACCCATCCCGATACCCCTCTCGCGCCACCCGCTAGAAGGGAGCCGGTGCGCCAACCACCCGCAGCGCATTCACCTCGTCCTTCGGGATCGCAGGACGAACCGCCAATGCGCAGTAAAACGGCTCCCGCGAGCAGCGGGGAGCCAACCCAGCAACGCCTCACCCCGCAACAGCTTTTGCGCCGCTTGCAGGGGCAGGAGGAGGAGTACAGTAGCGACGAGCCGTCAATACTCGACCCAGCGCTCCAGCGGCTGCGTGAGCGAAGGGAGCGTTAACCGCAGCAGCGCCCTAGAACCTAGCTCCTCGAATCTAGCTCCTAGAACCTAGAACCTAGAACCTAGAACCTAGAACCTAGAACCTAGAACCTAGAACCTAGAACCTAGAACCTAAAATCTCCTTCTCAACACAATACGCAGGAGAAAAGCCGGTGGCATGGGTGAAGGGGGTGGAGTCGAAGTGGTAGCTATCGCGTAGTTGGGCGAGGCGTTTTTGGTTGAAGGGAAGTGGGCGGTGGAGCAGCCGTTCGCCGAGGGTTCCCAAGTTGGCGAGGAGTTGCAGCAGTGCCGGGGGGAGCTGCCAGCGGGGGGGGTTGCGGCCATTGGCGGCGAGCATTAGGCGGTAGAGTTGATGCGGGGTGCGGGGGTGGCCGTCGGTGACAATCCAACCCTGTCCGGCGGCGGCGGGGTGGCTGGCGGCGTAGAGCAGCGCGGTGACGGCATCTTCGAGGTGGAGCAGGGAGCGGGGGTTGTTGAACTCGGGGATGGGGGGGAAGTAGCCGCGCTGAATGGCGGCGGCCATTGCCGCTAGGCTGCCGACTCCCGGCTCTCCGTAGCAGGCGGGGAAGTAGAGTGCGGCTGCGTGGAGCTGTCGCTCTTGGGCGTGGGCGAGGAGTACCTGCTCGGCTTGTACTTTGGCTTCGCCGTAGCGAGTGCGGTGCGGTGCTGGCGCGAGGGCGCGTACTGAGCTGGCTAAAACTGCATACTGTAACGGGCTATTGCGCAGGGCGGTGAGGAGGTGGGTGGTTCCGGCGCTGCCTACCCGTAGGTGTTCGGGGTGGTTTTCGGGGTCGGGGTCGGCGGGTGCCGGGGAGTAGCTGGCGAGGTGCAGGAGGGTGTCGATCTCTGCGCCGATTCCGCGTAGGCTCTCTGCGTTGAGCAGGTCGCCGGGCCACCAGCTCTCTCCCGGTTGGGCGGCGGCTGGGGGGGTGCGGCTGAGGAGTTGTAGTTCGGCGACGCGGCCACGCAGGCGCTGGCGGAGGCGTGTTCCGAGTGGGCCGCTGGCTCCGGTGATGAGGATGCGGCGGGGTTTTAACCATTCGTCAAGATGGCTGTCCATTATTTTCTCCGGCGGGTGATAAGGTGGCGCAGTGCGACTGCGCTGAAGCGTGTCCAGATCCCTAGGTGGACGATGGAGCGACCCAGGGCGCTCTGTTCGGTTGCGAGAAATTTGCGGTAGTAACGCACCATGCCGCGATGTTTGTGCCATTCGACCCGCAGCGGGCGGGCGGCGCTGCATGTTCCTTGGTGGTGGGTGATTTGGTGGTTGGGGAGAAAGAGGATTTTCCAGCCGTGGTCGGCGAAGCGTCGGCACCAGTCGAGATCTTCGCAGTGGAGGAAGTACCCTTCGTCGAGCGGTCCGACCTGTTGCCAGGCTTGTCGCCGGAGGAGCATGAGGGCGCCGGAGATCGCTTCGACGTGGTGCGGTTCTGGCGGTAGGGGTTGCTGGTGGAGGTTGAGCGGTTGGGCGTGGGGGCGTAGTTGTCGCCGTATCCGCTCTAGTCGAAGTCCCCAGCCGAGGCTGGAGCCGAGGGTCGGTAGGGTGCGGCGGCAGCCGCGCTGTTCACTGCCGTCGGGGTTGAGGAGTAGGCAGCCGGCCATTCCGGCGCTGGGGTCGGCGGTGAGTGCGGTGATTAGGTGTGCGGGGGTGTCGGGTGCGAGTAGGCAGTCGGGGTTGAGGAGTAGCAGCCAGTCGCCACGAGCGGCGGCGAGTTCGCGGTTGCTGGCGGCGGCGAAGCCGAGGTTGCGGGGGTGGCGGGTGAGCCGGAGTGCCGGGTGTTGTGCGGCGAGTGTTTGGAGCTGTTCGGCGCTGCCGTCTTGTGAGGCGTTGTCGGCGACGCGGACTTCGACCGGGAGGGTTGCGGCGAGTGCGCGTTGTACCGCCTCCAGGACGAGTTCGCCGCCGTTGAAGTTGACGATGATAATGGAGAGTTGCGGTGTGGTTGTGGGGGCGGTCATCTTCCCTCCGGTTTCTGTTGGTGGTTGTCTAGGTGGGCTTGGGCTGCGCCCCGTTGATCTATTCGCCGCTGTCTTCTGCCGGTCAAAAGCGGTACCATCATCACCTCTGAAAATAGCGTAAGGGTACCCATCATGAATGATGAAGTCTGGATAGCGATGAAAAATCTCCTTTTAGCCACGGAAAATAACTCCTCTGCGATTGAGGCTCTGGCCAGTGGTAATCGCAGTAATACCTATTATCTGGAGGCGTTGGTGCAGACCCAGGTGGTGCTTTTTCAGTTGCTTATCAAGGAGCTGAATGTCTCTCCTGAGGTGATGGTCGCGCATCTCCATGCACTCGCCGAGCATGAGAATACCCCGACTAATGTGCGCAGTCTACTCGTTTTGCACCGCGATGCCTGCCAGTCGATTGTCGGTGATGAAGCGCCTAAGGCGAAGAAACGACCCGATTGGTACAAGGGCATTGTGAGTGGCCTTGAGGAGGGGGATGCTTCGCGTGCGCAACGCGGCTCTGAGGAGTGAATGCCTGTCCTGCAAAAAGTTGGTAAAATAGCGCGTCTGCTTGATGAGAAGTCGCCGCCATAGGACAATCAATCCTTCACCTAGGACAATTTTTTGGGAGAATGTTATGCGAATTGCAACCAAGAGTCTGCTCTGTTTCGTTGCCCTGGCCGCTGCTAATAGCGCTTATGCTAGGGAGTTTGCCGCCTGTGTGGTGGATTCGGCGGTTCCTGAGAATCCCGTCTACTACTATCTACCGACTACCGGAACGAAGTTGCGCTGTGAGATTGATCGCGCTAACTATCAGCCGACCTTGCGTGAACTCTATGCCGATGGTTGGCGGATAATTACGATGATCGACCCTAAGGTTCGGGTCGCTCCTGGTGAGGGGGGGGCGACTTATGGGGATCGCCCGTCGCCGGTGATCTATCTGGAGCGGGATCGCTCGGCGGCTGGCTCCCCTCCTCCGCCGGCGGCCGCTGAGGGGCGTGATAGCGGCGAGGGGCGTAAGCTGTTCGGGCTGTTTTAACGCTGCCCTCCCGCTCCGACCTCCGCTTTAGGGGGTCTGGAGGTGGCTTTCGATCCATTCTCGAATCCAGGGGGTGGGACGCGATCCGGCAAAGCGGCCACGCTCTTCTCCCTGCTGAAACAGTATCACTGTTGGGAATCCTTTTAGCCGGTAGTGACCGGCGAGGCGCATGTTGTCATCGACTTCGACCTTGGCGAGTACAATCCGCCCTTGGTAGTCGTTGATTACCCGCTCCAGGTGGGGGGCGAGGGAGATGCAGGGGGAGCACCAGTCGGCCCAGAAGTCGACCAGTACCGGTTGTTGTCGTGAGCCTTCGATCACTTGTTGCGGAAATCCGGCCTCATCGACGGCGAAGATGTGGGGAGAGTCTGCCATCATACTACTCGTAGAACTGCGTAAGAAAGCAAAAACCCCGATGGGGTTGGCCATCGGGGTGGTCGCGGGGTGTGCCTGCGGCACGGGTGCTATGGGCGCTCTCGAATTACTGCACCTTGGAGACCATAAAGTCGGTCACGGCTTTTAGCTCTTCGTCGGAGCAGGCTCCACAGGTTCCGCGAGGGGGCATTGCAGTGCCGGTCATGCCGTTAATAGAAGAGGTGTATAAGGCATCCATTCCCTTGGCGAGGCGGTCGGCCCAGGCCTCTCGATTCCCTAGGATCGGGGCGTTGGCGGCTCCGGTGAGGTGGCAGGCGATGCAGGAGCGGTTGTAGATCGCTTCGGCATCAATTTGGGGTGCGCTCGGTGCTGCTGCCGCTACCATCTCTTCGACGACGGGTTCTGTCGCTGCGGGTTCTTCGACTATGGGTTCTGCCGCTGTGCTCTCTTCGACTACGGGTTCTACCACTGCGGGTTCTTCGACTACAGGTTCTGCCGCTGTGCTCTCTTCGACTACGGGTTCTACCGCTGCGGGTTCTTCGACTACGGGTTCTACCGCTACGCTCTCTTCAACGACTGGCGGCGGCGGGGTCGGCTCCACGGCGGCTGGTGGTGGCTCCGGTGCTGGCGGCAGGGCGACTGTGCCAATCGGCTTGATGCGCTCTACCACCTCGGGGCGTAGTTGGGCTGAGGCCGTTGCTACGCTCACCAGGAGTCCGGCCAAGAGTAACCCTTGCAATAGATTTGTTTGTACTCGCTTCACGATCAATCTCCACGTTATTAAAAAGTAAACCATTAGAGAGTGCTTCATCCAGAGCAGACCCCCCTCGGGATGTAGCCAAAAGCATCAAGGATGGTATCAGAAAAGTCATGAAGACAAAACCCATACTTGAACAGTTAAAAGGGAGGCCAGGAGGTGCCTGCTCTTAAATCGCCTCTTCATTCTCTTCGCTGGTGCGAATGCGGACAACGCGGGCGACATCGCTGACGAAGATCTTGCCGTCGCCAATTTTGCCGGTGCGTGAGGCCTTGATAATCGCTTCGATACACTCTTCGACCTGGTCGTCGCGCACTACGATCTCAATCTTGACCTTGGGCAGAAAGTCTACCACATACTCCGCTCCGCGATAGAGTTCGGTGTGCCCTTTTTGACGACCGAAGCCTTTGACTTCGGTTGCGGTCATGCCGGTAATCCCAATCGTCGAGAGTCCTTCGCGGACATCGTCGAGCTTGAATGGCTTTACAATAGCGTCAATTTTCTTCATGGTGTCTCTCGCGTTATTGCCTTGCTGTCAATAGTATGCAGGGGTGCGTGGCTACGCCCCCTGCCCCAAGCGTCGCCATACGCAGGTGCCGGCGACGGCCCGATCCAGGGCGTCGAGGCGCTGCTCATGGGCGGTTAATTCCTCCGCTGTGGCGCGGATGAGCGGTAGTGGTGGACGCTCCGCCGGGAGTCGTCGAATGGTGATGCTGCTTTCGCCGTTGCCGTTTTCGCTGCCCTCCTCTTCGCCAAACAGGACTCCTTGGCCTCCGGTCATGGCGCGGTAGACATCGGCGAGAATCTCGGCATCAAGCAGCGCTCCGTGCAGTTGGCGGTGGGCGTTGCTGATTTCGTAGCGCTTGCAGAGGGCGTCGAGGCTGTTGCGTTGACCGGGATGTATCGTTCGCGCCATCTCCAGGGTGTCGATGATGTTGCGGCTGTGGCTCTCTAGTGGGCGATCATCACCGAGTCGGCGGAGTTCGCTATTGAGAAAGCCGATGTCAAAGGGGGCGTTATGAATAATTAGCTCGGCATCGAGGATGTAGTCGAGGAAGGCCGCTGCGATCTCTGTAAAGCGGGGCTTGTCGGCTAGAAAATCGTTGGTAATGCCGTGGACGGCTACCGCTCCTTGGTCGATTTCACGATCCGGTTGCAGGTAGTGGTGAAAGTTGTTGCCGGTCAGGCGGCGGTTTACCATTTCGACGGCGCCGATCTCAATCACGCGGTGCCCCTGTTTGGGGTCGATGCCGGTGGTTTCGGTGTCTAGGAGGATTTGGCGGTGTGTCATGGCGTAGCGGGCAGCGGGTTGAGAGAATAGAGGGGGGTGGCGAGGTGCTATGGGGGCGACACCTCGCATCTTCTCTAACGCACCCCGGCGCTCAGGCGGTAGGCGGTGTTAAATTCATCTTCGCCGCTAACGGTGCTAACCAGTATATCCCAAACGCCAAGCAGTGGAAAGGTGATGTCGGCGCTAAACATTCCGGGTTCGATCTTCTGCATCGGTACTTCAAAGTCGGCGCGGGCATCGGCTGGACGGTAGGCGCGAAAGATCACTTCGTCAGGGGTGACTGGCTCTCCCTCTTGGTCGGTAACGCGAAAGTGGAAGGGGGCGGGGACGTTTACATCGACAAAGCGGGGGGCTTCGATGCGCTGCTCCCAACCGGGGTCTTTGGCCATTCGAGAGAGCATGTTGCGCTCATAGTCGCGACCACGTTCGTAGTAGTTGTCAACCACTAGCCCCGGACGATCTAGGGAGAGGATGATCATCGTGACATTGACGATGACTACTGTCAGCGGTATGCTGATCCAGAACAGCACCCAGGGGTTACGCAGTGCCGATTGGCTCTTCTCACTCATAGAAATTCCTCATTGCAATGAATCTGCACGCCCCGCCGTGGTCGCCGGGGCGCTCCTCTCCAGCAGTTGGCCACTTAGCGCGGTGGACCAAAGAAGATGCTGCTGCGCTGGCTGACGAGCAGGGTACCCTCTTCTCGGATGGCCTCTGCCTGAAAATGGATCGGGGTGCTCTCTCCGGTTAGCGCCTCTCGCGGAATGGTTACGAATACCGCCCGTGAAGAGACTTGACCATTTTGCGCATGAATTGGTTCCTCTGCACCGCTCAATTCGATTCCTGGGGGGCCGCTGACCGTGAGGGTGGTCTCTAGGTCTTCACTCACTTTATTGAGAATCTTGATGGTGTAGCCGTTGCGAATCGAGCCGTCACTTAATGGTACAAAAAGCGGTGTTCGGTTGTGTAGTACCTTGACCTCAATGGCATCGAGGGTGCTGAGGCCGTAGCCGATGCCGAGCAGCGAGATGGCGAGAATGGCGCTGTAGATCCAGACTCGGGGACGGCGGTGCATTGGGCGCTCTTCGCGTCCTTCCAGTTGGTCTAGCGATTCAAAACGAATCAACCCTTTGGGAAGGTGAACTTTCTCCATAACGGCATCACAGGCATCAATGCAGAGGGCGCACATAATGCACCCCTCCTGCTGGCCTTGGCGAATATCGACCCCGGTCGGGCAGACCGCGACGCACTGGTTGCAGTCTACGCAGTCGCCTTTGCCCTCTTGCGGCTTGCCTTTGAGCATTCGTCCTCGCGGTTCGCCCCGGTGAAAATCGTAGGTGGGGAGGGTGGTGCTTTTGTCGAGCATGACCCCTTGAATGCGGGCGTAGGGGCAGAGCCAGAAGCAGGCCTGTTCGCGCATAAAGCCGGCGAGGAGGTAGGTGCCGACGGTGAAGAGGGCGATAAAAAAGAGGGCGGTGGTGCCGACCGTGAGGCTAAAGAGGCTGCCCCACAGGGTGAAGGCATCGACAAACCAGGCGACGAAGGAGATGCCGGTGAGCAGGGCGATGAGTAACCAGAGGCTGTGCTTGATTACCTTAGTGCGAATTTTGGTGGCATCCCAGGGGGCTTGCTGGAGCTTGCGCCGCTTTTGTGGGGGGCCTTCGAGGCGCTCTTCGATCCAGGTGTAGAGGTCGGTCCAGACGGTTTGAAAACAGAAGAAGCCGCAGTAGATGCGTCCGGCGATGGCGGTGGCTACGGCGAGCAGGATGGCAAAGAAGAGCAGTAGCAGCGAGAGCATCCAGAGATCTTGCGGTAGAATGGTTGCGCCGAAGAGGTGAAATTGGCGGTTGGGGATGTCGAACAGGACTGCTTGCCGATCCCCCCAGCGCAGGTAGGGACCCAGGAAGAAGAGTAGCCAGGAGCTGGCCAGGAGCCACTTGAGGGTGCGCCAGCGACCCGGCACCCGTTTGGCGTGAATGGTCTCCTCTCCGGTGTTGATGTGCCACTGCTCCGCCTCGGCGTAGAGGTCGGAAATCACCTTCTCTTGATTTTGTTTGTCGCTCAATCTCACGCTCCCCAATTAATGATTTATACTCATCCACCTAACAGTATACGAAATCTAGCGGTCGAACCCAATGCGATAGCGCAATTTTACTATATTCTAAAATATCTATCTCTCCTCACTCTCTGGGAAAACAAAAAAGGGAGGTATTCACACCTCCCTTGCGTCGATCACCACCCTGCAATCCGCTACTTCTGCTGGTTTTTTTTCGCATCCTGGTCCATTAGGGTCTTGATCTTGTAGACCAAGAAGACCAGCACGATAATCGAGCCAACGATGGTAATGATGGAACCAATGACTACAGCATCCATAATAATCCCTCCTAGTTAGGGGATAAGTTCCGGGATCATGCGACGAGACCCCGGAGACCCGTTTCGGTTACTCTGCGCAGGCGGGCAGTTACTGCCCACCCCCCATACGATGGACATAGACCGCCAGCTTCTTGATGTCGCTCTCGGAGAGACGATCACGGAAGGCGGGCATTTCGGCCTCGCGGGTATTGGGATCACTTGGGTCGTTTACACCATGACGAATGGTATATTTGACGCTCTCAAGTTGCGTCTCCCCCTCTTCGGGCAGGAAGCGGTAGATGGTATCGACCAGGCTCGGCGCACCGAGGATCGCCATACCGCCTCCATCCATGCCGTGACAGGCGATACACCCCTTGCTCATGTAGAGCGGGTTGGAGGCGACATCGCGGGCAATGACCGACTGGGCAAGTGAGTTGATCTCCTCATCGTTGAGAATCTTGCCGTGGGCGGTCATCACTCCGCGCCGACCGTTGGTAATGCTGGTGACGACAGCCTCAATCGTGCCACCCCATAACCACTCATCATCGGCCAGCACCGGATAGCCAGGACCACCCATGCCCCCCGAGCCGTGACAGGCGGAACAGAAGTCGCCGTAGAGGACTTTCGAGGAGGCGACTACATAGGAGGCCAGCCCGTCATCTGCGAGGATCTCCGCTGCGCTCATCTGGGCAATGCGCTCCTCAAAGGGGGCGCGTACTGCCTCAATCTCCGCCATTCCTTGGTGATACTCTTTCATTTGCGTCCATCCAAGTACCCCTTTCGTCGCCTCCTGCCCGTAGGGGATCATGGGGTAGAGGATGGCGTAGACGACCACCCAGCCCATGGATATCCAAAAGGCAATCGTCCACCAGCGTGGGGGTGGGTTGGACAACTCACGCAGATCCGCATCCCAGATGTGGCCTGTGTTGTTCTCTCCCACAAAACAATTTTCATTATCAGCCATTTTTCTCTCCAGAGTCTTTCTGTTCCTCGTCGTCGAGCGGGATATACTTTTGCTGTTCAAACTTATCCCGGTTTTTCGGACGAAGGACGATGATGTAGAGACCGAGCATCAGGAAGAAGATGACCACCGTCAGGATCGTACCGACCCAGTCATGGCCGGTCATCGCCCCCCAATCTGTCCGAAAGTAGTCCATTAGGCTACTCACGATAGACCTTGCTCTCGTCGAGGTGGGCCATCGTCCCTAGCACCTGCATATAGGCGACTAGCGCATCCTCTTCGGTCTTGTTCTCGATTTGGGCTTGCGCTCCCACAATATCGGCATCGATATAGGGAACACCCAGCGTCTGCATCGCCCGCATCCGCCGCTCGATATCCATGGTCAGCAGGTTGTCCTTCAACCAGGGGTAGTTGGGCATGATCGACTCGGGAACCACCGAGCGGGGGGCGCGCAGATGTCTGCGGTGCCACTCGTCGGAGTATTTGCCACCGACCCGTGCGAGGTCGGGGCCGGTCCGCTTGGAACCCCACTGGAAGGGGTGGTCATACATCGACTCAGAGGCGAGGGAGTAGTGGCCGTAGCGCTCCTTCTCATCGCGGAATGGGCGGATCATCTGCGAGTGGCAGGTGTAGCACCCCTCCTTGATGTAGATCTCACGCCCCGCCAGCTCTAGTGCGGTGTAGGGGCGGATCCCATCACCCGGCCTCCAGTTGGCGAGCGTCTGCCCCTCCTTCCGCTGCCAGAGAATCTCCGGTGCCTGGTTATGCTCCATGGTCTTATCCATGACAAACAGCGGAACAATCTCAACGATTCCACCGATGGAGAGGACAATTGCTAGCATAATCACCAGCGCCCAGACGTTGATCTCCATCCGCTCCTGAAAACTTTTCGGTTTTACCTCGGGTCTTTCATTCGACATCTCTGCAACTCCTTCAGATTAAGCGCAAGCAACCGCAGTGCGGGCCTGTTGCAGGGTACCTTCACGCATCGCCTTACGCACCGTTAGCGCGACATTGATCAGCATCAGCACCGCACCGAACAGGAAGATCGCGCCACCTACAACGCGCATGACGTAGAACGGGTGCATCGCTTCGACCGATTCGGCAAAGGTGTAGGCCAAGGTGCCGTACTCATCATACGCACGCCACATTAGCCCCTGCATGATTCCAGATACCCACATCGCAACGATATAGATTACTGCACCAATCGTTGCCGCCCAGAAGTGGGCATTCATTAACGCCTGCGAGGCCATGCGGATGTGGAAGGTCTTTTCGATCATGTGGTAGATGGCACCCATGCCGACCATCGCTACCCAGCCCAGAGCGCCGGAGTGGACATGGCCCACCGTCCAGTCGGTGTAGTGGGAGAGGGCGTTGACGGTTTTCAGCGACATCACCGGCCCTTCAAAGGTGGCCATCGCGTAGAAGGCGAGCGACATAATCAGAAAGCGCAGAATGTAGTCATCACGCAGTTTGTCCCACGCCCCGGAGAGGGTCATCATGCCGTTTACCGCTCCGCCCCAGGAGGGGATGATCATCGCCAGCGAGATGGCGGCACCGAGGGAACCGGTCCAGTCAGGAAGCGCGGTGTATTGCAGGTGGTGAGCGCCTAGCCAGACGTAGCCGAACATCAGCGCCCAGAAGTGGATCACCGAGAGGCGGTAGGAGTAGATCGGACGACACGCCTGCTTGGGTACGAAGTAGTACATAATCCCCAAGAAGCCAGCGGTCAAATAGAAGCCGACCGCGTTATGGCCCCACCACCACTGAATCATCGCATCCTGCACCCCGGAGAAGATGGAGTAGGATTTGAAGAGCGAAACCGGGATGGCCAGGCTGTTGACCACGTGCAGGTAGGTGATCATCACCATCATGCCGAGGAAGAACCAGTTGGAGACGTAGATGTGGGAGGTCTTGCGGTTCGCCAAGGTCATCATGAAGTTGAAGAAGTAGGAGAGCCATACTACTGCAATCAAGATGTCAATCGGCCACTCCAGCTCGGCGTACTCTTTGCCTTGGGTCATCCCTAACGGCAGGGTAATAACGGCCAGCACGATGATCAGGTTCCAGCCCCAGAAGGTGAACCAGGCGAGCTTGTCGCTCCACAGCCGCACCCCGCAGGTACGCTGTACCGAGTAAAAGGCAGCGGCCATCAGTACGGAGCCGCCAAAGGCGAAGATCACTGCGTTGGTGTGTACCGGACGCAAGCGCCCGAACGACAGATAGGGACTGTCGAAGTTGAAGACCGGCCAAGCCAGTTGTGAGGCGATCCACACCCCAACAAGTGCGCCTACCACCAGGTAGACCACAGCCATAACAGCAAACCATCGTACAACGTCGTAGTTGTACTTTTGCTCACAGTTTCGTTCGTAGCTAATCTTTTGTTGTTCAGCGGCAGCAGCAGTGGCGTCCATGAACCCCCCTAGTTCTTTGTGAGGTTGAAACAGAGTGAAACGGGAAACCTCTCCGTGGGGCCGCCAGCGCTACAGCAGACGATCCAACGCGAAAGTGCGGCATATCACATACTTATTTTTAGCTCCTGTCAAGTCACCAGCGAGCGCCTCTATTTCCTAGCACAACACTCAACTATCATAACTGGCTGTTTTCACGAATAACGACCCCGTTCTGATTAGGTTCCATTCGGCTCTCATAAAAAACTTTGATGATAGAATCGAATCACCTAGAATCATCAACGATCAATCTACGCGCCGCTCTTTGCCCTTGTAACCCCGCTGCTTCGCCCCCATGTTGGGCTGTCTTAGGCGTTGCGTGCTTTTCAAGTTGCGTGCTTTTCAATAAGCGCGACCCATAGACAACCAATAGCAGTGAGGGAATCCGGCATGAATAGCGAGTGGCAGACCTTTCTCGCAGAACAAGGGGTAACCGGTGAGGGAGCAGCGGGCGAGCAGCACCCGTTGCAACTTCCCGAAGCGGCTCTCTGCGACCTCTCCTCTTTGGGATTGGTGGTGATCGACGGGGAGGATGCCCTCCCCTTCCTTCAAGGACAGCTCACCAATGAGGTGCGACAGCTTCCGACCAATCAGTGGGGAGTTGGTGCCTACTGTTCGCCTAAAGGGCGGATGATTGCCGATTTTCGCATTTTGCGGCTTGCTGAGCGGGTGGTGTTGCAGCTCCCCGCCGCGACCCAGGCGCTGCTGTTGAAGCGGTTGCCGATGTTTGTGCTGATGGCCAAGGTGAAAATTGCCGAGGCGAGTGCTGAGCTGACCTCCTTCGGCGCTTGGGGAGATGCCGTTGGCGATGCCCTGCGCGCCCAGCTTGGTGAGCTGCCAAGCGAGCCGGGAGCGCTGCTGGCTTGGGAGGGGGGGGCGATTCTGCGGCTTGCCGGGGAGCCTTCGCGCTGGTTGCTGGTGGGCCAGAGCCACACTCTGCAACCGCTCTGGCAAGCGGTCGCCCCGGTTGCCACTATCACCGGCTTTGACTCTTGGCAACTGCTTGAGATTCGCGCTGGCTATCCCTCCATTCAGGCCGCTACCAGTGAGGCCTTTGTCCCGCAGATGTGTAATCTACAACTGCTCGGCGGTATTAGCTTTACCAAAGGCTGCTTCGTCGGTCAGGAGGTGGTTGCCCGCATGAAGTATCTGGGCAAACTCAAGCGTCGTATGTACTATGCTACGGTGACTTGTGAGCAGCGACCGCAGCCGGGAGATGAGCTCTTCTCAGCCGCCAGTAGCTCCGGCCAGGGGGCGGGTAGTGTGGTGGTTGCTGCGCCCTCCCCCGCTGGCGGGTATGAGCTGCTGGTGGTTTGTGAAATCGCTGCTTTTGAGCAGGGAACTCTCCATCTCCTCGGTCAAGATGGCCCGCTCTTGACTCTGCGCCCTCCCCCTTACGGCTTTGAGGAGTAGGGGGTTTGAGGTGCGAGATTCGAGGTTCGAGGTTCGAGGTTCGAGGTTCGAGGTTCGAGGTTCGAGGTTCGAGGTTCGAGGTTCGAGGTTCGAGGTTCGAGGTTCGAGGTTCGAGGTTCGAGGTTCGAGGTTCGAGG
>SLIM01000375.1 GCA_007135625.1 Gammaproteobacteria bacterium | reverse complement strand
CGTCCCAGTCACTACCTTGCTCATTCAATATGCTTACATTTTTATGCTCTGCGAACTTCCTGCATATTTCTTCATTGAATGGATTGATGAATATCGCCTCAATTGAAAATGCTCCTGTACGCTGCGACAAAGATGGAAAGATCTTCGATCTTAAATATCTTCCTCTATTACCTTTGAATACCCAGCGATTAGCATCAGCAAGCGCTTTCTCAAAATTTGGAACAATATCGTTGGCATTTATCTGTCGTAGCTTGCTTTCATCTTCGCTCCTTGGTCGAAAATAGTAGACGACAATAGATAGTAGGACGGTGGCAAAGAACCCTACTGTGAAATTATCAAGTATGGCAAGCGCCGTTAGATGCACTTGGCTAGGTGTAGTACCAGCACTGGGCGCAAGAAGGTACCTAACAACCACCAAAAAAACGAAAAACAATACCACTGCGGCAAAGAAAATCCTTTTGTGGTGAGGGCTATCAAATACCTTTTCGAGTGACACAGATGTTCCTCTTGTAGATTTTTAACGCCAAGCCTCAGCGGACACATGCGCCTTTGGCTCGGAGTCCGCTGGAGGCGAATGTTAGGCCGAATTTAATTCGAGCCTGGCCCCTTTTGGTTTTGATAGCCTATTTTCAATAGTTTTTGCCGGGGTCGTTTGCGGCACGATTCATGCTGAACAAGCAGCAGAAACAGGCTTTAGATTCTAGCGAACTTTCACCAATCTGGCAACTCTTTTTTACGACTTGCTTCGACCCGAAAAGCATCAAGGGAAGGCACAGCGCCAGAGGATCACGCGATCGACCACCTACCCTTAACCCTTAACCCTTAAACCTTAACCCTAAACAATCCATAGCGAATAAAAGCAAGAAAATCCTTGACAAAGCTGGTGGGGCTTGGATAATAGGGAGAGAAATGGATGGGTGCTGCCCGCAGCCCGCAGCCTACGCAAAACAGCGCCAAATACGTCACTGGCAACCCTTTGCACTTAGAGAGGAAAAGAGGAAAACAGCGTTGAACGCGGTAGAGATCGAGCAGGCCATCAGCGACCTTGCGGAGCAGCCCTTTGACCCCGCAGAGTTCCCCTACGCCTTCCTTGAAGCCTTCGGCAACAAAGCGACGACAATCAAACGCCTGCGTGCAGGGGTGTCGAACAGATCCGACCTCGGCGGCCTGCTCCAGACCAGCAACATCCACCTCCTGACCTGCGCGGTCGGCCAAGTCACGACCACGCTCAACGCCCTCAAGGCCAGCCCGGCCACCGCCAAGGCCAAGGCGAAGTTCATCCTCGCCACCGACGGTATAGACTTCGAGGCCGAAGAGCTGACCAGCGGCGAAACCGTCGCCTGCGCCTTCAAAGATTTCCCCGACCACTTCGGCTTCTTCCTACCGCTAGCGGGGATCAGCACCGTTCGCCAGATTAGCGAAAACGCCTTCGACATTCGCGCCACCAGCCGCCTCAATCGCCTCTACGTCGAACTCTTGAAAGACAACCCCGAATGGGGCGCAGCGGAGCGCCGCCACGACATGAACCACCTCATGGCGCGGCTGATCTTCTGCCTCTTCGCCGAAGATACCGACATCTTCTTCGAAACAGTGCGCTTCACCGAAGCCGTCGCGCAGATGAGCGCCAAGGACTCTGCCAACACCCACACGGTGATTAGCACACTCTTTCGTGCCATGAACACCAAGCCCCAGCAGCGAGCCGCCGCCAAGATTCCCCGCTGGGCGGATAGCTTCCCCTACGTCAACGGGCAGTTATTCGCGGGCAGCGACGAAGTGCCGCGATTCAGCAAAATCGCCCGCTCCTACCTGCTGCACGTCGGCGGGTTGGACTGGACCAAGATCAACCCGGACATCTTCGGCTCCATGATTCAGGCGGTTGCGGCGGATGAGGAGCGCGGCGAACTGGGAATGCACTACACCAGCGTCCCCAACATCCTCAAGGTACTCAATCCGCTCTTCCTCAACGATCTGCGTTCCAAACTGAACGAGGCGGGCGACAATCCGCGCATGTTGCTCAACCTGCGCAAGCGCATGGCGAGGATCCGGGTGTTCGACCCGGCCTGCGGTTCGGGCAATTTTCTGGTGATTGCCTACAAAGAGATGCGCGCCATTGAGGCCGAGATTAACCGGCGGCGCAGTGAATCGGATCACGCATCGGAGATCCCGCTGACCAATTTTCGCGGCATCGAACTGCGCGACTTTCCGGCGGAGATCGCCCGCCTTGCGCTGGTCATTGCCGAGTACCAGTGCGACGTACTCTATCGCGGGCAGAAGCTGGCCCTGGCGGAGTTTTTGCCGTTGAGCCATGAGAGCTGGATCACTTGCGGAAATGCGTTGCGGCTGGATTGGTTGAGCATCTGTCCGCCGACGGGAACCGGGGTCAAATTGCATGCCGATGATCTTTTCGGTAGGCCGCTGGAGCAAGCCGAGATCGACTTTGAGAACGAGGGGGGCGAGACCTATATTTGCGGCAATCCGCCCTATTTAGGTTCCACTTGGCAAACTATCGAACAAAAGGCCGATTTGCAAATTATTTTCGATAAGCGCACCAAGAACTGGAAATCACTTGACTATGTGGCGGGCTGGTTTATGAAGGCCGCTGATTACGGCACGCATACCCACTCCTCTGCGGCTTTTGTCTCTACCAACTCCATTTGTCAGGGGCAGCAAGTGGCGATTCTCTGGCCGCTGATTTTTGCCAGTGGTCATCAGATTGCTTTTGCGCATACTTCGTTTAAGTGGGCAAACCTCGCCGCGCACAATGCGGGCGTGACGGTGGTGATTGTCGGTATTGCTAACCCAGCTCCCAAAGCGCGGCAGCTTTTTGCGCTCACCGACGACGGCGAGACGGAGGTTAAGGAGGTGGCGCAGATCAACGCCTATTTGGTGCCGGGAGCCAATGTGGTGGTGGAGAAGGCGGCGCGGCCTTTGAGCGGGCAGGCGGAAATGACGTTTGGTAATAAGCCTGTTGATGGTGGATACTTACTGCTCTCTCACGACGAAATCCAAACACTTGGCCTCACAGCGGATCAGTCAGGTAAGTTTATCCGCAAAATCTTAGGGTCTGCTGAGTTCATTCGTGGCCTTGATCGGTATTGTATTTGGGCTAAAGATGAGGATGCAGTCGAAATCGGTTCCCTCGTATCCATTGCAGAAAGGCTCCAAGCGGTAAAGAAGATGCGCTCGGAAAGCACCAAGGCTGCAACGGTAGCGCTTGCAAACGTACCTCACCGATTCGGAGAAATCCGCCAGTCTGGTGATGAGACTGTAATGATCGTTCCTAGCGTTTCCTCCGAGTCGCGAGATTACCTACCCGTTGGTTATATGGAGCCTGGAACCATCGTCAGCAATCTAGCCTTCGCCCTCTACGATGCCCCGCTCTGGAACCTCGCTTTCATCGCCTCGCGCCTGCACTTGGTCTGGATCGCCACCGTCTGCGGCAAGCTGAAAACGGATTTCCGCTACTCCAACACCCTCGGCTGGAACACCTTTCCAATCCCCCTGCTAACCGAAAAAAACCAGGCCGACCTCACCCGCTGCGCCGAAGAGATTCTGCTGGCGCGGGAGCATCACTTCCCGGCCACCATCGCCGACCTCTACGACCCCAAAAACATGCCCGCCGACCTACGCG
>SLIM01000199.1 GCA_007135625.1 Gammaproteobacteria bacterium | reverse complement strand
GTGACCAGATCGGCAACTTTGACACCGAACTTTTTTATGAATTTTTTCAAGGATTTGTCAACCATGCAGCGGTCACCCTCCAGCTCGACTGCCTGCACGGACGCAACGCCCACCACATCGCCGAAACCCTCTTCAAAGCCTTCGGACGGGCGCTGCGCATGGCGTTAGAAACCGATCCCCGAATGAGCGGTATTCCTTCCACCAAGGGGAGTTTGTGAAGGCTCCCATCGCCGTCATCATCCCCAGCTACAACCGCGCCCACCTGCTGCCGCGAGCCATCGACTCGGTACTACGACAGCGCCTCCCCGCCGCCGAGATGGTGGTGGTCGATGACGGCTCCGAAGATGAGACCCCGGCGGTTCTGCGCGGTTATGGCCAGCAGATTCGCGTCCTACAGCAGCCCAATCGCGGGGTGAGTGCAGCGCGTAACGCCGGAATTGCCGCAACCACCGCCCCCTGGATCGCCCTCCTCGACTCCGACGACGAGTGGCTCCCCGGCAAACTCGCAGCGCAGTGGCAACTTCTCAGCCAGCAGCCGGAGCTTCGCATCTGCCACGGCGAGGAGATCTGGATACGCCACGGCAAGCGGGTTAATCCGATGAAAAAACATGCCAAAAGCGGCGGGCGGATCTACTGCGACAGCCTCCCGCGCTGCGTCATCTCCCCTTCGGCAGTGGTGCTGCAACGGAGCCTGCTGGAGCAGGTCGGCCTCTTTGATGAAACCCTCCCCGCCTGCGAAGATTACGACCTCTGGCTGCGCATCTGCGCCCGCGAAACGGTCGGTTTCGTGAGCGACCCGCTGCTGATTAAGTATGGTGGCCACGCCGACCAGCTCTCCCGCCTCCACTGGGGAATGGATCGCTTTCGCGTCACCGCACTGCGCAAACGGCTTGACGACCCCCACCTCACCCCCGAAGAGCGCCAAGCTACCCGTTGCGAGTTACAGCGCAAAGGCCAAATCCTCGCCCAGGGAGCGGCAAAACGCGGAGAGCAGGGCGCAGCGGAGTATTACCAACGCCTTGCGCTTACCGGGGAGAGTACATAGTCTCTACCGCTTGCTCTTTGCATTGCGCAACGGAGCAAGTTGGGGTAGTATCTAGGGGTGAAAGCAGCAGCAGGCCAGCGCAAAACCCTGCTAATTTCCTACTTTGAGGTCATCCAAAACCTAAACACATAAGGATCGCTAAAATGGGTAAAATTCGTGGAGTCTGGATCGGTCTACTGGCGCTGCTCCTCAGCGGCTGCATTGAGGTCGAAACCGTAGTCAAGGTCAACGCCGATGGCAGCGGCACTGTTGAAGAGCGCGTCCTGATGGGAGCCGCGCTACTGGGGCTCGCCGCTGGCATGGGGGAGAGCGGCAGCTTGCTCGATCAAGAGGCCCTGCGCCGCCAGGCTGCGACAATGGGCAGCGGGGTCACTCTGCAGAGCGCCGAAGCGATTAGCGACGGCCCCCGCCAGGGCTACCGCGCCCGCTACACCTTCAGCGACATCAACCAACTCCGGGTCAACCAGAACCCAGGGGATAAAACCCCCTTCCCCAGCGAAGAGGAGGAGGTGACCCCCGAGGAGTACATCACCTTCCGCTTCACCCCCGGCAACCCCGCCGAACTGCTGATCCTCTCCGAAGAGCCGACCTTTGGCGACGACGCAGCGGAGGGGCTGCCCGGCGACCCCGCGGAGGAGAGCGACGAGAGCGAGGGGGGAATGGAGGGGATGGACGACCCCGACTCGCTAGCGATGATGCAGGAGCTATTTAAAGAGATGCGTTTCTCTCTGGTGATTGAGGTCGCCGGTGACGTGGTGGAGAGCAACGCCAGCCACCGCGACGGCTCACGCATCACCATGATGGAACTCGACTTCGGCAAGCTCATGGGCGACTTCGAGAAGTTCCAGAAACTGAGTACCGCCAACCCGCAGACCATCGCCGAAGTGCAAGCGATGATGGAAGGGGTGGAGGGGCTTAAAATGCAGCTTGAACCGGAGTTGCGGGTACGTTTCACCCCCCGCTGATCGAGCGGATAGCGACCCCCACAGGGTGCCTGGCAGCGACCCGGCACCCCCCCTAAGCCCCCACCTGACCACTGGATACATTGGGATGGATCACGATGCCCTGCGCCAAACCTATCAACAGTTGAATGAGCGTGCCTGCGTCTATGAAAAAGCACTGCTCTCCGGCCTCTGCAACTGCCGCCTCGCCGAGCGCTTCAACCTAGCCGAACGCGAGGGGATACACTGCCACCTCGACAGCGCACAACAGCGTTGCGAACGGCTCTTGGAACTCCTGCGAGAGCGCGCACGCTTTGCCCTAAAGCTCACCCATGAACACGACATTCTGCTCCACAGCAAAGCGATGCGGCTACAGATTGGCGGACTGCGCGGACTCTACCGGGTGATCGAAAACGCCCCGGAAATCCCCATTCTCATCGGCGATGTCAACCACCTCGTAGAGCAGGCGGAAGAGCGCTATAACGGACTGGAGAATCTGCCCTTCCAGGAACTGATTAAAGAGATTGCAGCGTATAAAGGACGGCAACGCTTACGATGAAAGAAGAGAGCAAAGAGCAACCGCATCCCCCCGACCTAGGCGACCTGGATCGGGAGCAGGAACAGCAACTGCGCTACAACCTCGCCGACCTCCTCGCCGAAAACCGGCTGCTGCGCGAGACTATCGCCAGCCTGCGCGAGGCGTTAGAGCAGGGGCAGCAGCTCGAAGAGGAGCGACGACAACAGGCACTCAGTGAACTGACCTCGGAGAATCGGGAACTTAAACAGGCGATTGCCGCACTGCGTGAGGAGCTGGAGGGGGGGCGGCAGGGAGAGGAGGAGCGCACCCAGCAGGCTCTCGCTACCCTAGTAGCAGAAAATTGCGAACTCAAAAGAGCCATTGCGGTGTTGCGTGAGGAGCTAGAGGGGGAGCGGCAAGGGGAAGAGGAGCGCACCCAGCAGGCCCTCGCTACCCTAGCTACCGAAAACCGACAGCTTAAGGAGGCCATCGCTAAGGTACGCGATGAGCTGGAGGGGGTACGCCAAGGGGAGGCGGAACGCATTCAGCGGGCGCTCGCCCAACTCACCGCCGAAAACCGCGAACTCAAGCGCACCACCAGCGCAGTGCGTGATGAACTGGAGGCACTGCGCCAAGGAGAGGCGGAACGGATTCAACGCGCCCTCGCTGGCTACCACCTCCACGAGCAGGAGCTAAAGGGAACCGTCACCCAGCTTCGCGAGCAGTTAGAGCAGGAGCGAGTCGGTGAAGAGGAGCGGCAACAACGCGCCCTCTCCGACCTCTCCACCGAAAACCGCCAGCTCAAAGAGACCGTAACCAGCCTGCGCGACGAACTGGAGCAAAACCAACTGACTGCAGAAGAGCACATCCAACGCGAACTCGCAATTTTTAGCGGCGAAACCCGACAACTGCGAGAAACCATCCACCAATTGCGAGAAGAGTTGGTCGGTGTGAGGCGTTAGAGATTCGAGATTCGAGATTCGAGGCGCTAGGCGCTGGAGATTCGAGGTGCGAGGTACGAGGCGCTAGGCGCTGGAGGTTCGAGGTGCGAGGTACGAGGCGCTAGGCGCTGGAGATTCGAGGTGCGAGGTACGAGGCGCTAGGCGCTGGAGATTCGAGGTGCGAGGTACGAGGC
>SLIM01000173.1 GCA_007135625.1 Gammaproteobacteria bacterium | reverse complement strand
GTTTGAACGATGACTCCTCATCGGAGTAACTCGCTAGGCGCGATGGCTTTTGTCGCCGGAACAGTGCGGTTCCCCGTTGCGGGGAGGAGGGTCTTTGACGACCCTTGATGATGACTATAGCACCCTTTTTCGATTTTGCAAAAAATTTTTTGGCGGGGGAGAGGCAAGGTAATGCTTTGAAGAGCAGGAGCTCGCTTTTCGTACTCGTTATCGCGACGATCACGAGTACGAGAGCGCGAAGTGTGCGGTGAGGTACGAACGGTACCGAGAGGGTTGAATGAAAAGAGAGGATGGTGAGGAAAAATGAGGACATTATTGGTTTTTCTGCTGCTGCTGGCGGCGGCGCTACTGCTCGGGGCGGTGGCAAACTACCCGATGACGGTGTGGCTGGATGGGCGGGCGGAGCCGCATCAAATCAGCAATACCCTGGCGAAATTGGCGGCGGTGCCGTTGGTGGCGCTGGCGGCGTGGTATCTGGGGGTGGGGTGCTGGCGGGCGATTGGTTATAACCTTCCCGCTGCTGCTTTTTGGCGCGAGCTAGCTTGGGGCTGGCTGGCTGGGGTGGCGATGATGGTGCCGCTGCTGGGGCTGCTGCTGCTGGTGGGGGTGCGGGTGCTGCGCCCGCTTGATGGGGAGCTGTGGGAGACGGTGCTGCGGGCGGCGCTGGTTGGGCTGGTGGCGGGATTGATTGTGGCGGTGGTGGAGGAGACTTTTATACGCGGGGTGATCTACTCGTCGATGCGGCGGGAGGCGGGGGTGCTTTTTTCGGTGGTGGTGAGTAGTCTTTATTTCGCCGGGCTGCACTTTATCTCCCCGCCGCCGCTGGCGGAGAGCGAGTACGGGGTGTGGCAGGGGTTGACGATGTTGGCCGACTCCTTTACCGCCTTTTACGCCCCGTGGGCGATTGTTGATGCTTTTATTGCTTTGACCATGGCGGGTGTACTGCTGGCGCTGGTGCGTGAGGTGCGGGGCGGGTTGGCCTTTGTGATCGGGATGCACGCCGGATGGGTGGTGGTGATTAAGGTGGGGAAGAGTGCGAGCGATGTGGATGTCCACTCTCCTTGGTTATGGGGCATCGGAAGCTACGATGAGGTGAGTGGCTGGATCTCGGTGCTGTGGGTGGTGCTGCTGCTGCTTGGTTGGTGGGGCTGGCGGAGAGCAGAAAACAGAGGGCAGCAAAGAGGGGTGGTGTGACCGAGGGGAGTATCAATTTGAGTCGTGTTCTTTTGCGATAAAAGAATAGACAATTTGTCTTACTTGTGAAAAAATCGCCCCAATTCGTCGAATTTTGCGGGTAAAAGTCTTTATGAAAATTGAGTTTTATGGTGTGCGCGGCTCGATTCCCACCCCCGGACCCGAGACGGCGGAGTTTGGTGGAAATACCCCATGTGTTTTCGTAGAGCTAAATAATGGCGGTCAGGTGATCTTTGATGCCGGTACCGGGATTCGCCCCCTTGGTGACCGTTTGATGAAGAATAACCATCCGATTCATCTGCTCTTGAGCCACACCCACTGGGACCATATCCAGGGCTTCCCCTTCTTTAAGCCCGCCTACCAGAAGGGGCGGGAGATCTACCTCTATCCCGCTACCGGCAGTGCCGAGCAGACGATGTGTACCCTACTGGCGCAGTTGGATGGGGTCAACTTTCCGGTAACCGCTAACCAGATCGGTTGCGGAATGATCTGCCACGACTACCACACCGAATTCTTTGACCGCAAGGAGATTACGATTCAATCCATGCTGCTTAACCACCCGGGTGGCGGCTCCGCCTTTCGGCTCAGTGAGAACGGCTCTAGCGTCGCCTATGTGACCGACAATGAACTCAATCCGCCGGGAACGCCGATCACCACTTTCGAACAGTGGGTTGAGTTTGTCCGTGATGTCGATGTGCTGATTCATGATGCCCAATATCTGCCGGAGGATATGCCGCTCAAACATGGCTGGGGCCACTCGCTGGTCTCCGATGTGTGGCGGCTGGCGGAGGCGGCGCAGGTGAAGACGCTGGTGCTTTTTCACCATGAGCCGGAGCGTAGCGATAGCGAGATTCGCCAGATTCAGCACGCTACCGATGAACATTTTCGGGATCGACTGCGCCCCTTTCGGGCGATTTGCGCCCGCGAAGGGCTGGTGCTAGAGGTTTGAACCGCGCATGATTCGACTGGAGTCGCTGGCACTACGGCGCGGTACCCAACTGCTGCTCAGTGGGGTGGATCTGACCATTCATCCCGGTTACCGGGTCGGCATTACCGGGGCTAACGGAAGCGGGAAGTCGAGCCTGTTTGCGCTGCTGCGCGGGGAGCTGCACCCCGATGCAGGGGAGTGTCGCCTGCCGTCGGGGTGGGTGATCGCCCAGGTCGTCCAGGAGACCCCCTCCGATCCCCGCCCGGCAATCGAGTATGTGCTCGATGGCGACCAGGAGCTGCGCCGGGTTGAGCAGCAGATTCGGGAGGCCGAGGCGGCCAATAACGGCACCGCGCTGGCGGAGTGTCACGCCCGTTATGAGGCGATTGGCGGCTACAGCGCCCGCGCCCGCGCCGCCCGTCTGATCCACGGTCTCGGCTTTCTGCCGGGGGAGGAGGAGCGACCGGTCGAGCAGTTCTCCGGGGGGTGGCGGATGCGCCTCAACCTGGCCCAAGCGCTGATGTGCCGCTCTGACCTGCTGCTGCTGGATGAGCCGACCAACCACCTCGATCTCGATGCCGTCCTCTGGCTGGAGGAGTGGTTGTGTGGCTATGCGGGTACCCTGCTGCTCATCTCCCATGATCGCGATTTTCTGGATGCGGTGTGCGGCCATATCGCCCACCTGGAGCAGCAGGGGCTGCTCATGGTGAGCGGCAACTACAGCGATTTCGAGCGCTACCGCTGCGAGCAACTCGCCCAGCAGCAGGCGGCCTATAAGCGGCAGCAGCGGGAAATTGCCCATATTCGCTCTTTTATTGTTCGTTTTAAGGCGAAAGCGACCAAGGCGCGTCAGGCGCAGAGCCGGGTCAAGGCGCTGGAGCGGATGGAGCAGATCGCCCCGGCCCATGTCGATTCCCCCTTTCATTTTCAGTTTCGGCTGCCGGAGAAGCTGCCCCATCCGCTGCTGCGCCTCGACCGGGTGGTGATCGGCTATGGTGATACAACCATTTTGCAGCAGGTGCGCCTCGATCTAGTGCCGGGGGATCGCATCGGCCTGCTCGGTCCTAATGGGGCGGGGAAGTCTACGCTAATCAAGCTGCTCGCAGGGGTGCTGGCACCCCACAGCGGTGAGCGGGAGGAGGCCGCCGAGTTGCAGATCGGCTATTTTGCCCAGCATCAGCTCGACCAGCTCCACCCCCCCAGCTCGCCGCTGGAGCAGTTGCTGCGCCTCGATCCCAAGGCGCGCGAGCAGGAGCTGCGCGACTACCTCGGCAGCTTCGGCTTTGGCGGGGAGCGGGTGGAGCAGCCGTGCGCCCTCTTTTCGGGGGGGGAGAAGGCGCGGCTGGTGCTTGCGCTGCTGATCTATCAGCGCCCCAATCTGCTGCTGCTGGATGAGCCGACCAACCACCTCGATCTGGAGATGCGCCACGCCTTGGCGTTGGCGTTGCAGGCGTATCAGGGGGCGATGGTGGTGGTCTCCCATGATCGCCACCTGCTGCGCACCACCACCGATACGCTGCTGTTGGTGCAT
>SLIM01000203.1 GCA_007135625.1 Gammaproteobacteria bacterium | reverse complement strand
TTGCCAAGACCGCTGAGGGCGAAGCCGCCAAGCTCGATGGCATCGCTGCCGTTGCCTCCTGCGCCTCGGGCGACTGGGGTGTTGGGGCTGCGCTCGCTGCGGTTGATGAGGTTGCCGTTTTGGCAGTGCTGTTCGGTGACTTGGGTGACGAGCCACTGCTCGTTCTCCCCTTGGGCAACCGTTGCGGTGATCAGGTGGTTGTCTCGCGGCCCAAAGGCGGGGTGGGTGCAAGCTGCCGCCTGGCCGTCGGTGTCGATGGCGATTTGGTAACGGTACTCGCTGGCTGTGGCGGGGGATGCGAGAAGCAGCAGCCAGATAAGCAGCATGGTAAGAAGGGTCGGCACTACGAAGGTGCGACCTGCACGTTGCTGCTTGGTGGCAGATGTGAAACAGCTCATCATCTCGGATCTCCTCGCTATTCTAAAGCTTATCCAATGGTTCTTGAAACTTCGTGCCTATTAAATAGCACTCTCTTTTTAGTGTCAAGTCTTTTTTTGTGAAAATGTTGTGATGCTTTCGCTAGCGTGCGGTCGCTGCACGCAGTGAAGCCCCTCCACCCCCATCCGGCTAGCGCTGGCACTCCCCTCCAAGAGGCTGTCGGCAAGGTCGCGTTTGCGCCCGTGGAGGGCGAGAATGCTCTCTTCGATCTTGGAGCCAAGAGGAACCGTCGAGTAACCACCTCAGACCAGACGGCATCGGGAACCACTAGATCAGGGAAGAGTTCCGGCAGCAGCGGATGCAGGCCGCCACGAAATAGCGTGATCAGTGGGGATGCATTGATGACCACCCGCTCAATCCGCATGAGCCAAATCCTCCAAAACCTCTTCAGCGGTATATTGAAACGGAGTGACCTTGTACTGCCCCAGCGCGGTAATAAACTCGGCGCGGGTCAGCCCGGCGATTTCGGCTGCTCGTCCCTGAGAGACCAGCTCCAGTTCATACCACTTTACCGCTGCCGCGATACGCATTTCGCGAGTAAACTCATTCTGATCTTTATGCAATGCCGAAAAAGCGGAAATAGGCATATCGAGCGTCAGTTGTGTCATCTCATGCTCCTAATGAAGGATCTCCTGGCGTTTCTGTGGGTCTGGTGCAACTCAAGTCGATGACCATCGTGGGGTCACGATGGAGAGGTGTCGCTCCTCTCTCGTTACTTGGTGTCAAGTCGCGGGCGACCATCCCACCCCTTCTGCCCCCATTATCTAAGCCCCGGCAGCTTTGTCAAAGGATCTCCCCCCTACCCCTCCCGCAAAAGATCCATCATCTCTTCCACCCCCATCCGGCTAGCGCTGGCACTCCCCTCCAAGAGGCTGTCGGCAAGGTCGCGTTTGCGCCCGTGGAGGGCGAGAATGCTCTCTTCGATAGTCTGCTGGGCGACCAAGCGGTAGATGGTCACCGGGCGCTGCTGGCCGAGGCGATGGGCGCGGTCGGAGGCTTGATCCTCAACGGCGGGATTCCACCAGGGGTCGAGGTGGATGACATAGTCGGCGGCGGTGAGGTTGAGACCGGAGCCGCCCGCTTTAAGGCTGATCAAAAAGAGATCCCCCTCGCCGCGCTGAAAGTCGGCAACCACCTGCTGGCGCTTTTTGGCGGGGGTCGAGCCGTCGAGATATTGGTAGGGGATCGCCTGCTGGTCAAGCCACTCGCGCACCAGGCTGAGGTGATCGACAAATTGGCTAAAGACCAGCGCCTTGTGATGGCTCTCGCGCAGCTCTTCGACCACTTCGATAAAGGCCTGCAACTTGGCGCTGGGGATCGGGGTTTCGGGGAGAATCAGCCGGGGGTTGCAGCAGGCGCGACGCAGGCGGGTGATTTCGGCGAGTACCTGAAAACGGGCATCGCCCTTCTCATTGCGGTTGGCCGCTGCGGCGACCCGCTCTAGCGCGGTGCGGCGTAGCGCTTCGTAGAAAGTCCGCTCCTCTTCGCTTAGCGCAATGCGTAGCGTCACCTCGGTCCGCTCCGGCAGTTCGGTGAGCACCTGGCTCTTGAGGCGGCGTAAGATAAAGGGGCGAATCAGCCGCTTGAGCTGCTGCCGCGCCTCGGGCTGCTGCTGCTCGATGGGGGTGGTGAAGCGCTGGTTAAAGCGTTCGGCGCTGCCGAGCAGGCCGGGGTTGATGAAGCGGAAGAGGTTCCACAGCTCGCCGAGGTGGTTCTCAATCGGGGTGCCGGTGGTGATGAGGCGGAAGCTGCCGCGCAGTGCCATCATCGCTTGGGAGCGTTTGGTATGGGGGTTTTTGAAGGCCTGCGCCTCGTCGGCGACGATGGTGTGCCACTGCACCTCGGCGAAGGCTTCACCTTCCGATTGCAGTAGGCCGTAGCTACAGATGATGAGGTCGAAGGGGCCGGCCTGTTGCAGCATGGCGCTGCGATCTCCCGGGCCGAAGAGGTGGGTGTTGAGGGTGGGGGCGAAGCGGTGGCTCTCTTCCATCCAGTTGCCGCAGACCGAGGTCGGGGCGAGTACCAGGGCGGGGCCGTCGGGGGCGCGGGTGAGCAGCAGGGCGAGCGCTTGCAGGGTTTTGCCTAGCCCCATATCGTCGGCGAGGCAGGCCCCCGCTCCCCAGTGGGCGAGGCGGGCGAGCCAGCAAAAACCTTCAATCTGGTAGTCGCGTAGCTCCGCTTGCAGGGTGGAGGGGAGCTGCGGTTGCAGCGCTTCGGCTTCGCGTAGCCGCTGGAGCTGCTGCTGCCACTCCGGCCCGCTTTCGACCCGCACTCCGTCGAGGGTCTCATCGAGCAGGGCGGTGGTGAGGGGGTGGATGCGCCCCCGATCTTGAAGGTTGTGGAGGGTCTGGAGCCGACGGCGTAGATCTTGGCTGAGGGCGAGGTACTCCTCTTCGCCGAGTTTGACGAAGCGTCCGGGGCTGTCGAGGAGGAGCTTGAGCAGGTGGGTCATGTCGATGACGCGGCCATCGTCAAGGGTGAGTTCGCCGGAGAGGGCGAACCAATCTTGCTGGCTGCTGATCTTGATCGCCATCTGCTGCGCTTGGGGGGTGGGGGTGAGGCGTACCCGTTTTCCTTGTGGCCACTCCAGCACCACCCGCTCGCCGAGGGCGGGGAGCTGCTCCAGGGTCTCCAGGGCGCTCTCAAGGTCGTTGAGCGACCACTCCCACTGCTCGGGATCGAGTGCCGGACAGGTGGCGAAGAGCTGTTCGGCGTTGGCCCGCTCGCTGGCGAGGTCGCGCTCGGTGTGCAGGCGTTTGCCGGCGACTTCGCTAAAAATGGTACTCGCTCCGCGACCGGGGTGGGCGGTCGGCCCCTGGTCGCCGAGGGGCTTGGTGCAGCAGCGGATCTGTAGCCCGGCAGTAAGGGGTTGCAGGTGGAGGTGGAGGCGGCTGTCGGACTCTACCCGTTCCACGGCATCCCCTACTTCGCCGCCGATTTCGGAGTGGATGGTGATGAGCGGGGCGATGGCGGCGATGGTCTCGAGGACTACCTGTTCGGCTTCGCGGGGAACCTGAAGCGCTCCGTTGTCGAGTAGCTCGTAGATGGTCGCGTGCTGCGCGGTGAAGGGGTAGAAGTGGAGGGCATCCGCTGCCTGCTTAAGAACTACCGTGAGTAGCTCGGGATTTTCGGGGAGGAGCTGTATCAGGATGTTGCGCTTTTGACGCGAGACGAAGATGTAGGGGTGTTCCGCGACCAGGGTGGTCGGCTCTCCTTGGTAGA
>SLIM01000312.1 GCA_007135625.1 Gammaproteobacteria bacterium | reverse complement strand
CCTTAGCGCGCTGCATCGGCCTGATTGATGGCAAACGACTCTCCCCCCAACTCGCTCACGCTCTCCACACCTCCCCCCCCTGCCACTCGATACGCAACTTCGGCGCAGTCGCCCTCGAATGGTGCTGGCTCGCCGCCGGACGGGGTGCCATCTATCTCCACGGTGGTCAGCAGCTCTGGGACTACGCCGCCGCCCAACTGATCCTGCGCGAAGCGGGTGGGGCCGCCTGCGACCTCCACGGTACCCCCCCGGAACCGCTCTACCTCGGCACCCGTGGCATGATCGCCGCCGCCACCCCGGCACTGCTCGACCAGTGGCAGCAGTGGATTGCGCAGCGGCACGCAGCGAGTCAGGCGTGACCCACGACCTCACCCCCTTTAGCAACCGCTTGCAGAAAAATCTCAAGCACTGGGGCAAATGGGCGCGTCGCCGAGGCATCACCTGCTACCGCCTCTATGATCGCGACATTCCCGAGTTCCCCTTTGCCATTGATCGCTACGAGAACCACCTGCATGTGCAAGAGTTTCTCCCCCAGCAGCACTCCGCCGAAGAGCTATCCTGGCAGCCGATGGTTACCCCGCTACTCACCGAACTCTGCGCCATCCCCGCCCAACAGATCCACTGCAAGACCCGTCAGCGGCAGCGCGGCAGCCAGCAATACCAGCGCCAAAGCGAGAACGAGAACGAGAACGAGAGCAACCATGAACTGATCGTCGAAGAGGGTGGCCTGCGCTTCCTCATCAACCTGCACAGTTACCTCGATAGCGGGCTGTTTCTCGACCACCGCACCACGCGCCAGATGGTGCGCCAACGGGCCAGTGGCAAACGTTTTCTCAACCTCTTCGCCTACACCGGCAGCTTCACCGTCTACGCCGCCGCCGGAGGGGCTAAGAGCAGCGTCACGGTTGACCTCTCCAACACCTACCAACAGTGGAGTCGGCGCAACCTGGAGCTAAACGGCCTCGCCAGCGACCGCCACCAGCGGCAACGCGCCGATGTCTTTCGCTATCTCAGCGATGCCCGCCAGGCGGGTGAACGCTTCGATCTGATCGTCATCGACCCGCCCAGCTTCTCCAACTCCAAAAAGATGACGCAGATCCTCGACATTCAGCGCGACCACCGCCGTCTGCTTGAAGCGGCGCTGCAACTCCTCACCCCCGGTGGCGAGATTTTCTTCTCCACCAATCGCAAAGGCTTTCGCCTCGACCCCGAACTGGTGGCAGAGCACCCGAGCCACGAAATTACCCACCAAACCGTTCCCGAAGACTTTCAACGTCATCGACCCCACCGCTGCTGGAAGATTGAGCGGTAACGGCGAGATGCGTCGCTACTCGCTACGCCAGCGGCTTATAGGTTGCGGCCCATTCGGTAATTTCTTCAATGATCTTATCGGGTTTGGTGCAGATGCGCAAGCGATTGCGAATCGCCTCTTGGCTGAATAGCGAGGCGAGGGCGGCGAGGATCTCCAAGTGGCGAGTTTCGGCCTGTTCGGGGACGATCAGTCCGAATACGAGGTCTACCGGTTCACGGTCAATGGCATCGAAGTCGATCCCTTCGCGTAAAATCAGTAAGGCCCCGCGTGGCTCATCGACTCCGGCTACCCGAGCATGGGGGAGGCCGATGCCGTGGCCAAGCGCGGTGGGGCTGATCCGCTCGCGCTGATAGAGCCGATCAAAGATCTCCTGGGTGGACAACTCGCTGGAGGTGGAGGCGAGGAGGAGACTAAGCTGTTGTAATGCACTTTTTTTACTAGTTGCATCACTAGTGCAGTCGATACGGGATACGCTGAGAAAATCCTCGGGAAACATGCATGACTCCTCTGGCGATTGCGCCCATGGGATGCGAACGTTCGCGCCTAACCGCCGCTTTGCGCTGCTCCCTGGTCACCTTACAGTCGCCCTATCGGTCCCTCGCTCTACGATACGCAGGCGGGATCGGGACGGAAAATGAAAAAATGCCATCCGGATAAGGATGGCATCTCCCTGTTCATTGAGGCAGGATGCGGTCACGGGATGATACTACCCGGCCAATCCCTCGCCCAGCTCCGGATAGAAGGGGGTCAGGTCTGCCTCACGCTGATCCTATTCGACCTCCAGACCATTGCGGCTATGGTTGGGACGATGGTTCTTCAGCTTCTCTTTGTGCTTCTTAACCTGGCGGTCTAGTTTGTCCACCAGCCCATCAATCGCGACATACATATCCTCTTTCTCATTATCAGCAAAGATGTCGGCACCGTTCAGATGCATGGTCGCTTCGGCCTTCTGGCGTAGCTTCTCGACGGTGAGAATGACATGCACGTTGGTGACTTGGTCGAAATGACGCTCCAGACGCTCGAATTTGGAGTGTACGTGGTTACGCAGTGCGTCGGTGATCTCGACATGATGACCCGTTAAGCTGATTTGCATGATAAGCTCCTTGATGATTACACGCCTAAGCGAGGCGCTTTCGCTCACTAGATGGCGCAATGGCCATCGATTCCCGGTACTTGGCAACAGTTCTACGTGCCACATTGATCCCTTGCCCTTTCAGTACCTCGGAAATTTTATGGTCGCTAAGAGGCCGCGCTGGCTCCTCCGCTGCGACCAGTTTCTTGATTAGCGCACGAATCGCAGTGGCGGAGCACTCCCCTCCGGCTGCGGTGGTGACGTGGCTGGAAAAAAAGTACTTGAACTCCAAAGTTCCCTTTGGAGTGTGCATATATTTACGGGTTGTCACCCGGGATACCGTCGATTCATGCATCTCCAGCGCTTCGGCAATATCGCGCAACACCAGCGGTTTCATCGCCTCGGCACCATACTCGAAGAAGTTGCGCTGAAACTCCACAATCTTGGTTGCTACGCGCAACAGGGTTTCGTTGCGGCTCATCACGCTCTTAATGAACCAGCGGGCCTCTTGCAAATGATTTTTCAGGGTCTGGTTCTCCTCGCTGGAGTCGGCGCGGCGGACTAGCCCGGCATACTCGGCATTGACCCGAATTTTGGGAACCGACTCCGGGTTCAGCTCGACCCGCCAGCTCCCCCCCTGCTTAAAAACCAGCACATCGGGAACCACATATTCGGTCTGCTTGCTGGCAATTAGGGTTCCGGGGCGTGGGTTGAGGGTGCGAATCAGCGAACTCATTGCGCTCAACTCCTCCTCACTACAGTGGAGTACCTTGCGCAGTCGCACTTGGTCTTGTCGTCCGAGCAGTTCGAAGTGCTGCTCCAGCAGCCGCAATGCGGCGCTGCGGTGCGGGGTCTCGGGGGGCAGTTGGCGCAACTGCAAGAGCAGGCATTCACGCAAATCGCGTGCGGCGATGCCGGTGGGGTCGAACTCCTGCTGAATGCGTTGCAGCACCCGCTCAACCTTCTCGCGGTTCCCCCCTTGCTCGCGGGTGATGGCGACGATGTCGGCAAGGTCGGCCTTGAAGTAACCGTCGTCGTCAATGCCGTCGATCAGCGCCTCACCGATGATAAACTCCAGCTCGTTGAACGGGGCAAGGTCGAGCTGCCAGTGGAGATGCTCGCGCAGGGTGGTGGCGCTGCTGGTGTAGAGCAGGAAGTCCCCCTCCTCCTCCTCGCCACCGCTGCCGCTGCCGGAGACCGGAGCGGCGACGCTGTCGTAAATCGCTTCCCAGTCGGTATCGACCGGCAGTTCATCGGGCATTGACTCGCTGGCCGG
>SLIM01000028.1 GCA_007135625.1 Gammaproteobacteria bacterium | reverse complement strand
GTGGACGAAGTGGACGAAGTGGATAGAGTGGACGGAGTACCTCGCACCTCGCACCTCGCACCTCGTACCTCGCACCTCGCACCTCGCACCTCGTACCTCACACCTCGTACCTCGCACCTCGAATCCCCTCCTACCCCTCTAGCATCGCCCGCAGGCCGGCGAGGTGAGCGGTGGCTCGTTGTCGCTGCTGCTCCGGATCCGGTTTTTCGCCACGTCGCTCAAACACCACCTCTTCACCCCGCATCTCTTCTAAAAACCGACTCGGTTCACAACTGATCACCTCCCCATAGCGCCGCCGCCGGGCGCAGTAGGTAATGGTTAAGGTACGCTGCGCACGGGTGATCCCGACGTATGCAAGGCGGCGCTCCTCTTCGATTCGATCCTCATCAATACTGCCACGATGGGGAAGAATCTCCTCCTCCATACCAATCAGATAAACATGGGGAAACTCCAACCCCTTTGCCGAGTGCAGAGTCATTAGCGTCACCTTATCCTGATTCTCCTCCTCGCTCTGCTGATCCAAAATATCTTGCAGCGCAAGGTGATTGACCAGATCCGCAAGGGTGCGTGAAGGATCCTTCTGATGGAGACGCTCCAGCCAAGTGACCAGCTCCAGGACATTGCGAATCCGGCGCTCAGCAGCCTTACGACTAGAGCTTTTCTCGCGTATCCAAGCGGAATAGTCAAGTTCCCGCAGCATAGCTTGCACCGTCTCCATGGTCTGCTGCTGCACCCGCTGACGGAAACGCCCCACCCACGCGGCAAAGCTGCGCAGGCGCTGCAAAGGTCGTCCGTGGATCGACGCTTCCAGCGCGGGATCGGCGATTGCGGCGAGCAGACTCGACTCCCGCTCACCGGCATGGTGGGCGAGGCGCTCTAGGGTGGCAGAGCCGATCTCACGACGTGGCGTATTGACAATGCGCAAAAAAGCGGCATCATCCTCGGGATTGGTGACCAGGCGCAGATAAGAGAGAACATCTTTAATCTCGGTGCGGGCGAAAAAAGAGGTTCCGCCAGAGAGAAAATAGGGAATATCATGGCGACGCAGCTCCCCCTCAAACAGCCGTGCCTGATGGTTACTGCGGTAGAGAATGGCGTAATCGCCATAGCGGCCAGCGCGGGTCAAGTGCCCGTTCAGCAGCTCGGCAACCACCCACTGCGCCTCCTGCTCCTCATTGCCGCACTCATGCACTCGCACCGGATCCCCCGCCCCCAAATCACTCCACAACCGCTTCTCAAAGAGGTGCGGATTGTGAGAAATCAAGCGGTTAGCGGTGCGCAGAATACGCACCGAGGAGCGGTAGTTCTGCTCCAGTTTAATCAGTTTCAAGTCGGGGAAATGCTCCTTCAGCAGGGCTAAGTTCTCCGGCCTGGCCCCGCGCCAGGCGTAGATCGACTGATCGTCATCGCCAACCACGGTAAAAGCGCGGCGGATTCCGACCAGTTGGCGCACCAGCTCATACTGGGCGCTGTTGGTATCTTGGTACTCATCGACCAGCAGATAGCGGATGCGCTCTCGCCACTGATCGAGGATCGCCGGATGTTCCCGAAAAAGCAGTACCGGCAAGAGGATCAAATCATCAAAATCAACCGCATTATAGGCCCGCAGCGCCCGTCGGTAATCGCGATAGAGCAGTGCGCTACCCTGCTCTAGCTCATCTTCGGCCTGAGCGAGTGCCTGCTCCGGAGTTAGCAGCCCACTCTTCCAATGGGAGATACGCCACTGCTGGGTCGTCGCCACACGATCATCCTGCTGATGCTGCTTGATCATCTCCTTGAGCAGGGTCTCACTATCTTGCGCATCAAAAATCGAAAACCCCGATTTATAACCTAACGTCTTTAGCTCACGCCGAATAATTTTAAGTCCCAAATGGTGAAAAGTGGAGATCGTCAGCCCGCGAGCTGCCCGCCCGCGCACCCGTTGGGCGACCCGCTCGGCCATTTCGCGAGCCGCCTTATTGGTAAAAGTGACCGCTGCGATATGGCGAGCCTCAATCCCGCGTTCAGCAATCAGATGGGCAATTTTCTGGGTAATCACTCGGGTCTTCCCCGAGCCGGCCCCGGCAAGGACGAGCAGCGGGCTACCGAAGTGGTCTACCGCCTCTTGTTGATTTGGGTTAAGTCCGGGCATACGGGGTACTCGCTGGGTAGGTGGCAGGAAGGAGGCGGGGATTATAGCCGACTTTCCGCACTTTGTCCTTATAACCCACTGATTCGAATAAATTATTATGTTTTTCTATAATCATACTAAAAGGAGATATCTCTTTTGAATCAGCGTGTTGCGCGGGGGGATGTGGAATATGGGTTATAGAATGGGAAGCATGTTTTTTATAGTCCCTGGTGGAGAGGGGAGGGCAACCCATAGTCCCTCCATGAAAGAGTATTTCCTTGTGGAGCTGGGCTGTATTTATCGGTACCGAATGTACTATCCTTAGTCCCCTGTTCCTCTTTTTGCGAGACCGCCATGCCAAGCCGTAACTTTACCCTGGATAATAGCACCCCCAGTGAGTCCTGGCGCGTATTTCAGATCATGTCTGAGTTTGTTGAGGGATTTGAGACGATGTCCTCGATCTGGCCCTCGATCAGCCTCTTCGGCTCGGCGCGTACCCCGGTTGACGATCCCAACTACCGCAAGGCCGAAGAGATCGCACTCCTGCTCTCCAACAGCGGCTTTGCCGTGGTCAGCGGCGGTGGACCGGGAATCATGGAGGCGGCCAACAAGGGGGCGATGCAGGGACGCGCCCCCAGCGTCGGGCTGAACATCGAACTCCCGGCGGAGCAAAAACCAAATGACTACCAGGATGTAGCCCTCAATTTTCGCCACTTCTTTTCGCGTAAGGTGATGTTTGTTAAATACGCATCGGCCTATGTGGTGATGCCCGGCGGCTTTGGCACCCTCGATGAGCTGGTTGAAGCACTGACCCTAATACAGACCGGTAAAACCCGCCATATTCCGGTGATCCTAGTGGACTCTATCTTCTGGAGCGGGCTGCTGGAGTGGTTTCGCAACACCATGGTGCCTGCAGGAGTCATCAGCCCACAAGATCTCAATCTGATGCAGGTGTGCGATGAACCGCAGCAGGTGGTGGATGCGATCTTCGCCCACTATGAAAACCGCCAGTTGACCCTATCACCTCAGGAGCGGGAGACTCTTTTGCAGCTCTAAACCCGGTGGCAGCAGCATCTCACCGCTGCTCGACCCACGCTTGTCTTATCCATCAATAAGGGAATATCCTATGAACAAAACTATTTTGGCCGTCGCCCTGCTGGCCGTAACCACCGCGACCTGGGGCGAGGCGAGGGAGCAGGTACAACACCCCGAGCCACCACCACTGCCGCCACCGCTACAGAGCGGCGACCCCTTAACACCAGAGATTACTATTATTGAAGGTGAGCAAGGGAAGATCCACCAGTATCGAATCGGCGGGCGAATCTACATGGTCAAGGTGGTTCCCCGCGTCGGCGAACCCTACTACCTGCTTGACACCACCGGAGATGGCGAGTTGGACTCCCAGGCGGGTGGAATTCAGAACATTTCGGTACCCAAATGGATTCTATTCTCTTGGTAGCCGTATTGCAGCACACCTATTCGGTCTGGAAGATGAGTCGCATACCCTCTACTCTCTCGCACAGGGGATCACCGCGTCGGGCATTGCAGGCGCGATCATTCGCACCCTCTACTCCCTTGCACAGGGGATCACCGGAGGAAGAGAGGGCGTGCGCTATAGAAAAAGCCTCTACTCCCTCGCACAGGAGATCACCCCTGTACCCACTCGCTCTGCTCCTGCTACTGGTCAGTGCCGGAGTAGCCGCCAGCCCGCCACCGATCACCTTCCTCCCCGCAGTGAGCAGTGACTCCAGCAAGGTGCAACTGGGCAAACGCCTCTTCTTCGACCAACGCCTCTCGCGCAATGGTCGCTGGTCTTGTGCTGACTGTCACCGCCCGGAACAGGGCTATGCCCTCAACCGCCCGCGCTCCCCCGGAGGGGTCGCCGGTGGTGGCTTTCGCAACGTACCGAGCCTAATGAATACCGTCCATCAGCAGCAGTGGGGACGGGAAGGGCGACATCGTCAACTTCCGGCAATGGTAGCGGAGATGTTTGAGAGTCCCTTCACCCTAGCACTCGACCCCCTGCTACTGGAGCAGCGCATGGCGCAAGATCCCGACTATGTGCGAATGTTTAGCGAAGCCGGTTATCCTCAAATCAGCGCCGCTAACGCCTACGCCGCAGTGGCTGAGTATCTGCGTATTCTCACCTCACGCAATGCACCGCTCGACACCGGCACCCTTAGCGCCGCAGCGCGGCGCGGCAAGGCGCTGTTCGAGGGGCGGGCGGGCTGTTTGCACTGCCACTCCGGGGCGCTCCTCTCCGATGGCCAAGCCCACTCGCTCGGGTTACTGGCACGTCCTGGCCATCTAAGCGAACTCGCCGACCGCGAGGCGCTACTGGCCTACGCACTGGCCCACGATCTGGAGGAGGTGGCGACCCTCCAACAGGATCCAGGACACTTCACGGTAACGGGCCGACGCGATGACTGGGGTGCCTTCATCACCCCCAGCCTGCGGGAGTTGAACCACAGTGGCCCCTACATGCACGATGGACGCTTTTACAGCATCAGCCAAGTGGTCGAGTTCTACTACTTTGGCGGCGGTCCCGATAGCCGCAAGAGTCCCCTGCTGAGGCCGCTAGACCTCACCCTGGAGGAGCTGAACGACCTCATCGCCTTTTTGGAGTCACTCTCCGGGCAGCCGCTCACCTCGGAGCGCTACCTCTGGAGCCAAGGCTATCCCGCCGCCTACCCCACAACGCGCTATTGGAGTAGCCACCCAGCAGGAGAAAAGCAATGAGCAGAACCGCATATCGCCGCCGCGCCGCACCGCTTTTGCTTATCGCCGCAGGAGTGCTGCTGGTAAGAAGAGTGAGGAGCAGAATAGCATATCGCCGCCGCGCCGCGCCGCTTTTGCTGATCATTGCAGGAGTGCTGCTGGTCAGCGGCTGTGGGCCGCAAGTCAAAGGGCCGCCATCTGCCGTTGAATCCCCGCAACTGCTCCCGTTAGAGACGCTGCCAACGGTCAACCCGCAACAGGCGGCACTCGGGCGCGTACTCTTTTTCGACCCACGCCTAAGCGGCGATGGCCAGCGCAGTTGTGCCGACTGCCACCGCCCCGAACGCGGCTGGAGTGGTGACGGCGAGACGAGCTGGCGGGTCGCCCCCGGACTGCTCCCGGTCGCCCACTACCGCGCCTGGAACGCAGATGGCTCCGCCACCTCCCTGGAGCAGCAGATCGCCCACCACGCCCATGACGCACTGGTGCTCAACAGCCACGACCCACTGCTAGAGGCACGCCTCGCCCTGCTCCCCGGTTACCGGGAGCTGTTTAGCGCCGCCTTCGGCACCTCATCACGCCCAAGCGCCGCCCAGAGCTGGGAGGCACTAGCCGCCTTCAGCCGCAGCCTGGCACGCGCCGACAGCCCGCTCGACCGCTACCTGCGCGGCGAGCGCAGCGCCCTGGATCGGCAACAGGTGCAGGGAATGCAACTGTTTCAAGGCAAGGCCGGTTGCAGCCGCTGTCACCACGGCCCGCTGCTCTCCGACCAGCGCTACCACGTTACCGCCGTACCGACTGCCGAGTTGTGGCGGCTCGAAGCGGAAGAGCAGATCCGTTACCGCTATCGCCTACGGCGAGCCGGTGTCGCCAACGCGGCCCTGCCCTCTACCCGCAGCGACCCCGGACGCTGGCTAGTCAGCGGGCGCGAAACCGAACGCGGGGCCTTTCGCACCCCCAGCCTGCGCGAATTGACACACACCGCACCCTACATGCGCAATGGGGCCTTCACCACCTTGGAGCAGGTCATCGCCTTTTATGATCGCGGAGGGAGCGACCCCGACGGTCGCCCCTCACTCCATCTGGAGCGGCGTAGCCAACTGCTCCGCCCGCTAGGACTCAGCGCCGCCGAGCAGCAGGCACTGGTCGCCTTTTTGCACACCAGCTCCGGCCCGCCGGTACGCAGTAGCCCCCCACAGTTACCCCAAGCCCCGGCGGCAGCACCGCCCCGCGAACCGCCACCACCCGCCGTGGAGCAGCGCTCGGTACGCGAGTTGTTAGCCCCACCGCCGTGGTTGCAGCAGGAGTAAGCGGGGGAGAGCAGAGAACAGAGAACAGAGCAGCGAGAGGGCAGAGAGATCTGCGCTCTCCTCTACCGCACTAGGAAAACCCCGGTAGGGCCGACAGATCGACCTCATCGCACTGCTCCGGGGTGAGGTGTTCGGCGGCGTAGCGCTCCCAGACCCGGCTCTTGACAAAAATATCATACAAATCAGAATCAATATGCTGCTCCAACCGCATGCGCCCGAGAATCGTCAATGCGGTGGAGAGCTTCATCCCCTTCTTATAGGGGCGATCCCTCGCGGTCAGCGCTTCAAAGATATCGGCAATCGCCATCACCCGCGCCGGTACCGACATCTGCGCACCCGTCAAGCCGCGAGGATAGCCCTTCCCATCCATCCGTTCATGGTGGCCGCCAGCATACTCCGGCACACTTTTGAGATGTTTCGGAAAGGGGAGAGCCTCCAACATCCGAATCGTTACTACAATATGATTATTGATCACCTCCCGCTCCTCGGGGGTCAATGTCCCCTTCGAGATGGTCAAATTATAGACCTCATTCTCACTCAGTAGCGGTTGCTCAACCCCGTCGATCACCACCCGTTGGCGAGCGATCTGATGGACCCGCTGCTGATCCGCCTCGGCCATAAACTCCCCCCCGCTATTGTGCCGGGCAAGAAACGCGAGATCCTCCTCCAGCGCTACCAGTTGCTGCGCCAGCAGCGGATCATCCGCCGCCCCACCAGCACGCAGATGGGCCAGTTCAAGATCCCGCCGACGCACCGCAAAGCGGGTACGTACCAACTCCAAACGGTCAAAGATGGTCTCCAGCTTGGTCGCCTTATCCACGATATGCTCAGGAGTTGTGATCTTTCCGCAGTCATGCAGCCAAGCGGCAATCTCCAGCGCATGGCGCTCCTCCGCACTCATCTGAAAATCGGCCAGGGGACCGCTCGTCGCCCGATGGGCCTCCTCCGCTAGCAGCATGGTGAGGAGCGGAACCCGGCGGCAATGGCCACCGGTATAGGGGGACTTCTCATCAATCGCCCCCGCGATTAACTGAATCAGGGCATCCAAAAACCGATTCAGATCATTAATCAGCCGCCGGTTCGTCAGCGCGATAGCGGCCTGTGAGGCGAGCGACTCGGCCAGTTGCTGGGCCTCCTTGGAAAACGGAATAATCGTCGCACTCTCGGGATCGGTGGCATTGAGCAGTTGCAACACCGCAATAACATCGCCTTCATGGTTTTTTAATGGAACGGTCAAAAACGACGTAGAGCGGTAGCCGGTATTCTCATCGAAGCGGCGGGTACCCGAAAAGTCGAAACCAACCGCATCGTATGCGTCTGGAATATTTACCGTACACTTATGATGAACCGCATGGGTCACCACCATTCTCTCATTCGGCCTGCCATTTTCGTCATCCAGAGGGATTGGCGAAAAAGGGATCGGGTTACCGCTGGTTCCGCCCATCGCAAACTGTAGCGAATCGGTGGAGACAATCTCCATGCGCACCTCCCGGCGCTCGCTATCGACCGAGTAGAGAGTACCTCCGTCGGAATGGGTGATACTCTTCGCGCCCAGCAGGATCTGCTCCAGGAGGCGGTTAAGATCCTGCTCGGCAGAGAGTGCAATGCCGATCTCATTCAGCTTTGCCAGATGGGTGACAAGATAGTGCAGGTTGGGCATCTGTTGATTCCTGGCCTTACGACCGAAGTTAGTGAGCGACAGCGTACCATCGCCAAATCTATCCATGAGGTGACTACGCAGCGATGCGCAATTTCAATTCTACCCCGATCCTTCCGCGCTTCGACCCATCTACACGGGCCGCCCGCCTCGACTACAGATCCCCCGATTGATTCATAGATTTCATAATCAGACTGACCCCCACCGCCACCAGCACCACCCACAGCACCATCGCTAGCGAGCCGAGCCTAGCCCACAGCGCCTCCATAAAAAGCAAGCAAAGCAAGGCAATGCCGAGAATTAGATTACCAAAAAGAAAAGTACTAGAATTTTGTTCGGGCATCGGAGGGGAACCTCTTCGGTAGCCTATAGGAGTGGCCGCGCCACGCCGACAATCGCACGCGCTGGAGAGTGGCCACTTGATTTGGATAGTTGCAGGGGAGCCACTAAGGGGATATGCTCTCTCCTGCCACTTGGGTTTTTCGCCAAAGACCACATCTGGTGGTCGCAGCAGATTGTAACGGCCCTTGCGGCAGAGTTCCATCCTCACGTGTTCATCGCGCCGGGATCCCCCTCTGCATGGCCACTTTTGGGTATTTTCACTATGCACGAATCCGCCGACTTCAAAAATTGCAGCTACAACGAGTTGTACGCCCTACAGGTGCTAGACGACAGCATGGAACCGGAGTTTCCCCAAAACTGCGTGATTGTCATCGAACCCTCCCAGCGCTGCGCCAGCGGTGCCTACGTCGTCATCACGGTCGGCGAAGAGCGCTGGTTTCGCCAATGGCGCGAGGAGCCGGGGCAGCCGCCGCGACTGCTCCCCCTCAACCCCGCTTACTACCCAATTGAGCTGCACGACAAAGTGTGGCAGATTGAAGGGGTCATTGTCCAGCGCAACTTCAAGCGCAAGAGCAAACACTACCGCCCCTACCTCCCCAACAACGGCGAAGGGGATACCCCATGAGTAGACCCAGACGCGGTGCCGCACTGGTCACCGGAGGGGCCATTCGACTCGGTCGCGAGCTGGCCCTCGCCCTCGCCCGTGCGGGCTACGACATCGCCCTTCACTACTTCTCCTCCGAGGAGGAGGCGGAGCAGACCCGACGCGAGATTGAGGCGTTCGGGGTACGCTGCGAACTCTTCGGCTTCGACCTTAGCGACACCCCCGCGCTCCCCACCTGGATGGCGGCGGTCGCCGTTCGCATGGGCAACCTGGAGGTGTTAGTCAACAGCGCCTCCGGCTACACCCAGGCGACCATCGCCGACACCGAGAGCGACGACTTTGACCAGCTCTTCGCCCTCAACCTCAAGGCCCCCTTCTTTCTGATCCAAGCCTTCGCCCGCCAAGTGCAGCGCGGCAACATCATCAACATTCTGGATAACAAGATCGCCTACAACCAGTTTAGTTATGCCGCCTACCTGTTGAGCAAAAAGGGACTCGCCGAACTCACCCGCATGGCCGCCTTAGAGTTCGCCCCGGCGATTCGCGTCAACGGTATCGCCCCCGGAGTCACCCTTCCCGCCGAGAGCCGCAGCGCCGACTATCTCCAGTGGCGGATTGAGGCCATTCCGCTACAGCGCAAAGGGGAGGGCGACCATATCGCCCAAGCGCTGCTGCAGCTACTCGCCAACGACTTCATCACCGGCCAGATCCTAGTGGTTGACGGCGGCGAAGGGATCGCCCATGTCGGACGCAACGCCGGGGCCTACCACCCGGCCAAGGTGTAACGCCGCATGCCGTCACTGCTGAGCGACCACCCGCAGATCGATAACCTGCTTGGCGACCCGCAGCGCCCCGCCGACCCGCTGCTCTCGCTGGTGGTTCCGGTCTACAACGAGGCAGCGACCATCCGCCCGTTCCTCGCCGCCGTGCAGCCGACCCTCGAACATCTCGCGCTACGCTATGAGATCCTCTTCATTAACGACGGCAGCCACGACGACACCCTGCAACAGCTCCTCACCGCCATTTGCGACGACCCCCGCCTGCGCTGCCTCAACCTCTCCCGCAACTTTGGCAAAGAGGCGGCCCTCACCGCCGGTATCGAACACGCCAGCGGCGACCTGGTGGTACCGATGGATGTCGATCTGCAAGACCCGCCCGAGCTGATCGCCGAGTTTATCGTCAAATGGCGCGAAGGCTACGACGTGGTCTACGGCATCCGCCAAGATCGCAGCAGCGACACCACCACCAAACGCGCCACCGCTGGCTGGTTCTACCGCATCTTCAACCATCTCTCCCCGGTCTCTATCCCCGAAAATGCCGGTGACTATCGGCTCATCGACCGGCGCGTAGTGGAGGCGCTACGCCAGTTCCCAGAGCGCAACCGCTTTATGAAAGGGCTTTTTGCCTGGGTCGGCTTTCACACCATCGGCATCCCCTACACCCGCCAGCAACGCCAGCTCGGCCAGAGTAAGTTTAGCTATTGGAAACTCTGGAACTTCGCCATTGACGGCATCACCAGCTTCTCCTCCGCCCCGCTGCGCATCTGGACCTACATCGGCACCCTAATCGCCGGACTCGCCTTCCTCTACGCCCTCTTCATCGTCACCAGGGTACTGCTCACCGGTGTCGATATGCCCGGCTACGCCTCCCTCATGACCGTCATCCTCTTTCTTGGAGGAGTCCAACTCATGTCACTGGGGATCTTAGGCGAGTTTATTGGCCGCCTCTTCACCGAGGTCAAGGCGCGACCCCTCTACCTCGTTGAAGGGATCTACCAGCGCCGCCAACCCTGAACCCCTCATTGCAAAGAGTCTACTCTCCCCCATGCGCATCACCGTCAGTGAACTGCTCGTCCGCTACCTAGAACGCCTCGGCATCGACACCCTATTCGGCATTCCCGGCGCCCACATCCTCCCGGTCTACGACCAGCTCCAGCGCTCCTCAATTCGCACCATCCTCACCAAACACGAACAGGGAGCGGCCTTCATGGCCGGCGGCTACGCCCGCGCATCCGGCCGCATCGGAGCCTGCATCGCCACTGCCGGCCCCGGTGCCACCAATCTGGTCACCGGCATCGCCAACGCCTACGCCGACCACCAGCCACTCCTCGCGATCACCGGCGAGACCTCCACCCACATCTTCGGCAAAGGCGGACTCCAAGAGAGCAGCGGCGAAGGGGGAAGCATCGACCAGGTCACCCTATTTCGCGGCATCACCCGCTACCACAAACTGATTGAACGCAGCGACTACCTCCCCCAAGTCCTGCACCGCGCCACCCGCACCCTCACCGCCACCCGCCCCGGCCCAGTCCTCCTTAGCCTCCCCTTTAACGTCCAACTCGAAGCGGTTGATAGCACCCTGCTCGACCACATCCTGCCGCAGCCCGGCAGCCTCCCGCGCCGCCCCCGCCTCCCCCCCCTCAGCGAACTCGAACAACGCCTACGCCAAGCGCGTTGCCCGGTGATTATCGCCGGTTACGGCGCAACCCACCGCCACGGCAGCACCGCCCTCACCGCCCTCAGCCAGCGCCACGCCATCCCGGTCGCCACCAGCCTCAAAGCCAAAGGGGCCATCGACGAACACGCCCCACTTGCCCTCGGCACCCTCGGGGTCACCTCCGACGGACGCGCCCGCCGCTACCTGATCGACCACGCCGACCTGCTCCTCTTCCTCGGGGCCAGTTTCAACGAACGGACCAGTTACCTCTGGGATCCCCAGCTCCTTAACGGCAAACAGATCATTCAGATCGACCACGACCCGGAGCAGCTCGAACGCCTCTACCACGCCGACCTCGCCCTCTACGGCGACATCCCCGGCATCCTCAACGCCCTCCTCGACCGGCTCCACGACATGCCCCCCAAGCAGCCGCCCCCCGCCGCCCCCGGCAGCGCCCTGCACTGGAGCAGCGGCAGCGACCACGACCAGCCAGCTCCCGCACCCGCCGCCAAGCCGCCGGTCGAGAAGCGCACTCCCCCCGCCGCCATTCGCCTCATCGAATACCTCTTCAACCGCCTAGGCGAACACTTTCCCAGCGACATCATGCTGTTTGACGACAACATCATCTTCGCCCAAAACTTCCTGCGCATCAGCAGCGCCAACCGCTACTACCCCAACAGCGGCATCTCCTCCCTCGGCCACGCCATCCCCGCCGCCATCGGCGCCCGCCTCGCCAGCGACCGCACCGCCTTCGCCATTCTCGGCGACGGCGGCTTTCAAATGTGCGCGATGGAGCTAATGACCGCCGTCAACTACCAAATCCCGCTCAACATCCTGCTGCTCAACAACGGCACCATGGGGCTGATTCGCAAAAACCAACAGCAACACTACCAGCGCCGCTTTATCGACTGCGACTTCATCAACCCCGACTTCGCCACCCTTGCGCAAGCCTTCGGCATCCACCACTACCGCATCGAGCAACCGGCAGCAATCGACCAGCTCCTCGCCCAAGCCGATCTGCACCACGCCATTAACCTCATTGAAATCCCCATCGACCGCGAGATCTACCCGAACTACCAGTCGGGAAGATGAGCCGCGCACCCACTCCCCCTTTTGCAACGTTACCGCCGCCGATGAACCCACACGACTGCCCCCAACTCCGCCACCACTGCGCCACCACCCCAGCACTCGCCCACCTCCAGGAGCGCGACTGCGCCACCCTCTTTCAGCACGCCCGCGCCGCCAGCGAAGCGGCACTCTGGAATCACGGTTTTGCTCCCGACCAGCTCCCCCAGCAGCAGCAGCTCTACCGCCTCTGGGAGCAATGGCGAGCCGCACAGCAGCAGCCCCGCCACCCCATCACCCTGCTCATCCCGGTCGCCGACCGCCCGCAACAGCTTCGCAACTGCCTCGCCAGCCTGCTCGAACTCTGCCACTGCTACGCCTACGGCGGCGAGCAACAAGGCCGCTACCCACTGGTCGAAGTGGTGCTTATTGACGACTCCCGCGACCCCGCCAACCGCCACCAGCACCACGCCATCGCCGCCCAAACCAGCGCCGCCGGAGTCACCACCCACCACCTCGACCACCCCCAGCAGTGGGCCGAACTGGAGCGCCTCACCCCCCGCCAGCGCGCCGCCCTGGAGCCAAGCCTACAGGCCCTCACCCCCCAACGCATGGGCCACAAAGGGGCCTCCACCACCCGCAACCTCGCCTACCTCTGGCTCTGGCACCACCGCTGCGACGGCACCCCCCGGCTGTTTCACTTTCTCGACAGCGACCAAGAGTTTCGCATCCGCCTGCGCAGCGCCGACGGCGAAGCGGAACCCTACGCCCTCAACTACCTCCACCACCTCGACCAACTCTTCCGCGACCACCCCCAACTCCAGGTACTCACCGGCAAGGTGGTCGGCGACCCCCCGGTCGCCCCCGCCGTAATGGCCAACAACCTGCTACTCGACCTGCACGCCCTGCTCCAGCAACTCGCCGCCAGCCACCCCGAACAGCACTGCACCTTCCACCACCACCCCACCCCCGGCCACGCCGACTACCACGACCACGCCGACCTCTTCGGCCTCCCCACCCGCCCACAGCCACAGCCCTACCTCTGTCCCCTGCACGCTTGCCACCCCCACAGCGCCACCTTCACCCACCTCGCGCAGCAACTCGACCGCTTCTTCGACGGCGAACACCCCACCCGCAGCACCTACTACCACCACCAACCCCTCGCCGCCACCCTGCAACCCGCCCGCACCCTCTACACCGGCAACTACACCCTACGCAGTAACGCCCTGCAGTGGTACATCCCCCTTGCCCACCTCCGCCTGCGCATGGCCGGGCCGCTGCTCGGACGGATCCTCAGCGCCACCGCCAGCGCCACCTTCTGCAGCGCCAACCTCCCGATGCTCCACCGCCGCACCCTCAGCACCCTAGGCCGCGCCGAATACCGTCACGGAATCCAGCGCAGCGCCCAACGAACCGACATCAGCGAAGAGTTTGCACGCCAATTTCTCGGCGACCTCACCCTCTTCACCATCGAGGCCCTCTACCAGGACGCGCCGCAAAGGGCGTGGAGCGCAGCGCAAATTCACGCCCAGCTTGGGCGCACCGAAGCAGACCTAAGCGAGCGCTACAACGCCAAACAGCAGCAACTGCAACAGCGCCTCACCGCCCTGCGCACGCTCTTTCACAACCCAGATAACTGGTGGTGGAATGCCCCCCAGTTCACCTCGGCGTGCAGCGCAATCACCCACTTTCTTGATAACATCGAACAGAACTTCGCCCCCCAGGCAGCCGGCTACACCCTCATTAACAGCCCCCACCAGCTCGCCCCCCACAAGGCCCGCATCGCCGCCGCCATCGCCGCCTACCCACAGCAGCAAAGCAATTGGCAGCAACTCCTTGACGGAACCCTCAAACCATGAATATCTTCATTTTGAACAGTGGCCGCTGCGGCAGCTCCACCTTCATTCGCGCCTGCTCCCACATCAGCAACTACAGCGCCGCCCACGAAAGCCGCGCCCGCCTTCTAGGAGCCGCCCGACTCGACTACCCAGCCAACCATATTGAAGCCGACAATCGTCTCTGCTGGCTGCTCGGTCGCCTGCATCAGCGCTACGGCGACCACGCCTTCTATCTCCACCTTCAGCGGCAACCCGAGGCCACCATTGCCAGCTTCCGCCGTCGCAGCGAGCTAGAACACGGCATCCTCCGCGCCTACCGACAAGGCATTCTGATGAGCGACGAAACAGCCCACGACCCGACCCAACTCGCTGCCGACTACCTTCACACCGTCACCGAAAATATCCGCCACTTCCTGCGCGACAAAAGCCACTGCATGACCCTGCAATTGGAAACCGCCCAGAACGAATTTCCGCACTTTTGGGAGCGCATCGGAGCGCAAGGCGACCTCAATGCCGCCCTCCAAGAGTGGCAGATTTGCTACAATGCATCATAATGTGGGAGCGCATCGGAGCGCAAGGCGACCTCAATGCCGCCCTCCAAGAGGGGCAGATTTGCTACAATGCATCATAAATTGTCGCCGCTCATTCTCCTCATCTTACCCCACGCCCCGGCAAACTTTTTAAAGTCACTAAAAAAACACGCTTGACCGGAGCGTCGATTGCCAGTAAGTTGAACGGTTCGTTTAGTCATTATTTTGCTGATCCCTTGAGCACGGTATAGCAGGGGTTGTACCGGCAGTATGTGTGGAGGTTCGTAACGTGGAACTCAGTGGTGCCGAGATCGTCGTTCAGTGTCTGAAGGACGAAGGGGTGGAGTATGTCTTCGGCTATCCCGGCGGGGCCGTACTCCACATCTATGATGCAATTTTTCAGCAGAGCGACGTCAAGCACCTGTTGGTCCGCCATGAGCAGGGCGCGGTCCATGCAGCCGACGGGTTAGCTCGCTCTACCGGCAAACCCGGGGTGGCACTAGTCACCTCAGGACCGGGGGCCACCAATGCCGTGACCGGTATTGCTACGGCCTATATGGACTCCATCCCGCTGGTCGTCCTCACCGGCCAGGTGGCGACCCCCTTTATCGGCTCCGATGCCTTTCAGGAGGTCGATACCGTCGGCATTACCCGACCCTGTGTCAAGCATAACTTTCTCATCAAGCGGGTCGAGGATATCGCCACAACCATGAAGAAAGCGTTTCATCTGGCCACCTCTGGGCGGCCCGGCCCGGTAGTGGTCGATATCCCCAAGGATGTCACCGATCCACGCATTACGATCCCCTATCACTATCCGACGGAGATCAAGATGCGCTCCTACAACCCGGCGGTGAGGGGCCATCAAGGGCAGATTCGACGGGCCGTTGAGCTGATGCTGGAGGCCCACAGCCCGATCTTCTACACTGGCGGTGGAGTGATTCTCGGCGAGGGGAGCGAGGCACTGATCGCACTGGTGCGCGAGCTGAATGTACCGATCACCAGCACCCTGATGGGGCTGGGATCTTACCCCGCCAGCGACCGCCAATTTCTCGGCATGTTGGGGATGCACGGCACCTACGAAGCCAACATGGCAATGCACGAAGCCGACCTGGTGGTCGCCATCGGTGCCCGCTTCGACGACCGCGTGACTGGCCACATCGAGAAGTTCTGTCCCCATGCCCGCATCATCCACGTTGACATCGACCCCTCGTCGATTGCCAAAACCGTGCGCGTCGATCTTCCCATCGTCGGCCCGGTACGCTCGGTGCTGCAAGATATGCTCAAGCAGATGCGCTCGCTGAAACAGAAGCAGCAGCAGCCGAACCACCACGCTACACTGCAAGCCTGGTGGCAAAAGATTGAGCAGTGGCGCGGGATGCACTGTCTGCGCTATGATCGAAGCAACCACGAGGTCATCAAGCCGCAATATGCGGTAGAGACCCTGCACAAAGTGACTGGCGGCGACGCGATTATCTGCTCCGATGTCGGCCAGCACCAGATGTTTGCCGCCCAATTCTACCCCTTCGAGCAGCCGCGCCGCTGGATCAACTCCGGCGGACTCGGTACCATGGGCTTCGGGCTACCGGCGGCGATGGGCTGCAAAGTGGCCCACCCCGAGCGCGAGGTGGCGGTGGTCACCGGCGAGGGGAGCATTCAGATGTGTATCCAGGAGCTGGCCACCTGCAAGCAGTATGACCTACCGATCAAGATCATTCTGCTCAACAACGGCTATCTCGGCATGGTGCGGCAGTGGCAGGAGTTCTTCTACGACAGCCGCTACTCCCAATCCTACGTCGAGGCGCTCCCCGACTTTGTGCAGTTAGCCCAGAGCTACGGCCATGTCGGCATGCGCATTGAGCGCCCCGGTGACTTGGAAGCGGCGATGCAGGAGGCCTTCTCGATGAAGGATCGGCTGGTCTTTATGGATATCATCGTTGATCCCAAGGAGAACGTCTATCCGATGATTGCGGCGGGCAAGGGCCATCATGAGATGGTTCTCTCCCCCGACAGCGAGCTGGTGTAGCCATGAGACATATTATATCGATCCTGATAGAGAACGAAGCGGGCGCTCTGTCCCGAGTGGCGGGGCTGTTTTCGGCACGCGGCTACAACATTGAGTCGCTCACCGTCGCCCCCACCGAGGATGGTTCACTCTCCCGCATGACCCTAGTGACCCGTGGCAACAACGAGATCGTCGAGCAGATCACCAAGCAACTGAATAAGTTGATTGATGTCGTCAAGCTCCTGGATCTCTCCGACGGCGAGCATATCGAACGCGAGATGATGCTGATCAAGATCCGCGCCGAACGCGCCCACCGGGGCGAGATCACCAGCCTGGTCGAGATCTTTCGCGGACGCATCATTGACGTTACCGATGCCAGTTACATCGTCGAGATGACCGGCTCCCCAGCCAAGCTGGATGCCTTCATCAAGGCGGTTCACGAAGAGATGGTGGTCGAGGTGGTTCGCACCGGGCCATCCGGCATCGCCCGGGGAGCCAAAGGGCTAGTGCTCTCCTGATTTCCCCCTTTTTTAGTGACATAACCCATAGAGAGACCTGTATGAGCCTCAACATCTACTACGATAAAGACGCTGACCTTGCGATTATTCGCAGCAAAAAGGTCGCCATCATCGGCTACGGCTCCCAGGGCCACGCCCACGCCAACAATCTGAAAGACTCTGGCGTTGAGGTCTGCGTCGGCCTACGCTCCGGCTCCGGCTCCGCCATTAAGGCGGAGAACGCCGGTCTTAGCGTAAAGTCGCTTGAAGAGGCGGTTAGCTGGGCCGATCTGGTGATGGTGCTCGCCCCCGACGAACACCAAGCGGCACTCTACCGCAACCAGATTGAACCCAACATCCAACCGGGCGCGGCCCTCGCCTTCGCCCACGGCTTCAACATCCACTTCGGGGCCATCGTCCCGCGTGAAGATCTCGATGTGATCATGATCGCCCCCAAAGCTCCCGGCCACACCGTGCGCACCGAATATGTCCGGGGCGGCGGCATTCCCGACCTGATCGCGATTTATCAAAACGCCACCGGTCAGGCCAAAGAGGTCGCCCTCTCCTACGCCTCCGCCATCGGTGGTGGCCGCACCGGGATCATTGAGACCACCTTTAAGGATGAGACCGAAACCGACCTCTTCGGCGAACAGGCGGTACTTTGCGGCGGTGCCACCGCACTGGTGCAGGCCGGCTTCGAGACGCTGGTCGAGGCCGGCTACGCCCCCGAAATGGCCTACTTTGAGTGTCTGCATGAGCTGAAACTGATCGTTGACTTGATGTATGAGGGCGGCATCGCCAACATGCGCTACTCCATCTCCAACACCGCCGAGTATGTCGACCTGACCCGTGGCCCGCGCATTATCAATGAGCAGACCAAAGAGGAGATGCGCAAGATCCTCAAAGAGATCCAGAACGGCGAATTTGCCCGCGAGTTCATCCAGGAGAACCAGGCCGGACAGATCACCCTCCACGCCAAGCGCCGCCTCGGGCGCGAACACCAGATCGAAGAGGTCGGCGAACGGCTACGCGCAATGATGCCGTGGATCACCGCCAATAAAATTGTGGACAAGAGCCGCAACTGATCCCCACGGGAGACCTTGACAAAAAGCCGTAGAGTACGCGGAACAGACGGAGCGGGGAGGTTGAACTGATCCTTGGGTGCGACACAAACCGATGCACAAGCCTTGTAGGGCAGTGCTTCAGGCTACCTGTCGCCCCCCAGAGCGACCCACAGACCTCCTTTCGAAGTCGTGTCGTGCGACCCAAAGCATCACTTTGGGTCACACCCCTTACCCTTCCACCCCCCCATAAAGCTGCTCCCGATAGCGATAAAGAAAGTAAGCGATAGTCTCGATACGAATCTTAATCGAGCCACTCGGCTTGTTCTCGTCGATATCCTTAAAACAGAAGTACGGGGTTCCCGAACTCTCGATAATTTCCTCAATTGCGGTATAGATCGGGGCATCATGTCCGCACTTAAACGAGGAGAGTTCCAGCGCAACCAGATTAGGATGGCGAGCCGTAAACTTCGCAGCCCACAGCTTGCGCGAAGTGTTCTCCGAGTAGCTATTTTTCCAGACATCATCAATCGACAGCGGCGACTCCAGCACTCCCAAACGCAGCTCCTCACCAAACAGACGCTGCATCAGAGCGGAATCTAGCGGCAGAGCATCTTGCCATAGAATCGGATAGCCCTGGCGTTGCAGCTCCTCCAAAATCTCATGATTGATACCGGGATCGTTATGGTAGGGACGACCCAGCAGCACCACGCCGATGCGCCGCTCACGCTCCAGCATCTCCAGGGTAGCATACTGCCGCTGACGCAGCCCTTGGTAGAACGCCTCTAACGCCTGCAATCCGGCAGCAACCGCCCGTCGTGACTCCCCCCGGCTGATCCCGAGTTCAGTACCCCAATCACGGTAGAGCTGATCGGCACACAGCGGCGGTTCTGCAAGGTTGAGAAAGGTCTTTTTGAAGAGAATATTGTGCTCGCTGAAGAACTCCCCCTCCTTGATAAAAGCGGCATGGGTCGCCTCCGGGGTGGCGGTAATGGTTGGACAGGCGCGGCTATCGAGCACCCCGTGGAGCATTGAGGGGATCGAATCGATCATCGGAAAAAAGATATGGGTCAGCGGTTTGCGCTGGTGGTGGCGATAGACCAAATCATGCACATGGGGAATCCCCAACTTACTGGGAAAGCAAGGGTCGATACTGCCGCGCTTGGCCCCGCGCTTGTAAAGCTCTTGGTCGGTGTAGTCGGAAAAAACAAGATTTTTGTAGGGTACACCAAGAGCGCTAAACCAACCGATAAAGAAAGGGGCGAGAGAGTAGAGGTTGAGAACTCGCGGAATGCCGATCCGCACCTTGCGACGGCGCTCCATTGCGCTGCGCCGCTGCTGCATCGCCCGCTTGCCAAAAACATGAAAAAACTGCGGATCGGGTAGTGGATCAGCGACACTCTCGACGGTAACCGATTGAAAAGCAGCTTTAGCGGCGAGTGCGACGAAGTTGGGGTTGCGCTCGCGCACCTCATCGAGTCCCGCCTTAATCTGGCGCATCTGGTCGAGATCCTCAACCGTCCCCTTTTCGCAGGTAGCCACAATCATCCGCTGATGACCGGGCTGGACTGCGATCTTCGAGGCCCAACGGCTGGTGCGTCCCTCATCGCGCAGGGTGGGGGGCGGTAGTTCGCTCGGGAGGGTGGTGGTTACGTCGATAAAGGTACGCAGGCAGGCATTTTTACAGAAGTGGCAGCGGGTCTCTTCGCTGCGGTGGGTAATATAGCGGATCTGGCGCACCCGTTCGAGACCGATAAAGCTGCTGCGGTGTCCCTGCTCCTGGTAGAGGCGGTGGGCCTCCAGTGCGGCACCAATCGCCCCCGACTCGCCACAGTGGGGATGGACGATCACCTCACACCCCTGCTCACTAGAGCGAAAGCGGGAGCGGATAAAGTCCACCTGGGCCTTCACCGCAGCGAGGTTGTACTGGGTACCCCCTTGCAGCACAAAGCGCCGCCCGAGCTTGGTCAGGTTGGGGATCTGGGCGACGTAGAGCCAGATATTCTTCGGCAGCACCGCGGCCAGTCCGGCCATAATCTCATTAGCCTGCCACCCCTTGCGTTGAAAATCAACAATATCAGATTGCAGAAAAACGGCGCAGCCGTAGCCGAACTCCGGCATCGACTCGGCACTAAAGGCGATGTCCGCATAATTGCGGATATCGAAGCCGAACCCTTGCGCCGTCGATTGGAGAAAATAGCCATTGCCTGCCGAACATTGGGTATTGAGCTTAAAGTCCTTAACCCGTCCATCTTTTAGCGTAATCAGCTTAATATCCTGACCACCGACATCAATAATCACATCACTGCCGGGAAAAAAGTGGAGGCACGCCTTCGTATGGGCGACCGTCTCGACCAAGGCGCTATCGGCCTGCAAAACCTCTTTAAGGGTATCTTTAGCGTAGCCGGTAGTGCCGACCCCGAGGATCTCCAGGGTCGCCCCCTGGGTATCCACCTGTCGGGCGAGAGAGTCGATAATCTCAATAGTATCTTCAATCGGGTTCCCACAGGAGAGCTGGTAGGCCTTGGCGACCACCTCCAGCTTCTCATTGAGCAGCACACCCTTGGTCGAGGTGGAGCCGCCATCCAGACCGATAAAAGCACGCAGGGTCTGGCCGTGGGCGAGGCGTTGCGACTGCCAGGGAGGGCGGTGGTACTCGTCAAGAAAACGCGCCAGCTCCTTGCGACTACGCCACAACCCGCTGCTACCACCGCCGCGAGCAGCGGCGCGGCCATGCGCCAGATAGTGTTCCAGCCCCTGCGGGCCGAGGTAACCTCCGAGATCGGGATGCTCACTCACCTCCTGCTGCCCGAACAGCACCGCCCCGATAGCGGCAAAATACTGGGCATCGTCGGGGGTGATAATAAACTCATCGGGTTCGCGGCTCGGGTCGGGGAGGGGAACCCCACGCTCATCCCAAATCTGCGCCAAGTGGTGGCTCCAGCACTCCCGCATCCCTTTGATATAGGTGTTTGGCCCCCCCAGCAGCAGGACACTAGGGCGCAGGGTATGGCCTCGGGTCAGCACCGAGAGGTTCTGCTGAATGATCGACTCAAACAGCGAGGCCATCAGCTCATCGGCGGGAACCCCTTGCTTTTGCAGGCCGTTAATGTCGGTCTCGGCAAACACCCCGCACTTGCCCGCGACCGGGTGCAGGGCGAGGCCGTGGTAGCCCATCTGGCCGAGCTGCTCGGGGGGAATGCGCAACTTAGCGCTAATTTTGTCGATCACCGCCCCGGTGCCGCCGGCGCACTTATCATTCATCGAAGGAATCTTTTTCTTCCCGCTCTCGCTCTCCTTAAAGATGATGATCTTGGCATCCTGCCCGCCCAGCTCAATGACCCCCTGCACCTCAGGGTGGAGATGCTCGACGGCGAGCGAGACGGCATTCACCTCCTGAACGAACTTCCCTCCGATATGGGGGAGTAGGGTCGTCCCGCCGGAGCCGGTGAGAAACAGGCGAATCGCACTGTGCGGTAGAGCGGGCAGCGCCTGCCCAATGCGCAGCAGGAACTCCAGACTCTTCTCCGCCTGACGGGTCTCGTGGCGCTGGTAGTCACGCCACAAAATGGTATCGTGCTGAGGGTCGATAACCACCGCCTTAACGGTGGTGGAGCCAACATCAAGGCCGATCATCACCCCCTGCGGATAGCGCTCGGTGGGGCGAAAGCGGGGGCTGGCGGTTGCCGCCGGGCGGCGTTCGAGGTGAAAAGGGACGCTAACAGAGTGGGGGTGATCAGGCACGCGACAACTTCCTGGGTTGAGGATTGTTAGGCATCATGGGGGACAAATTGGCCGGGCGTGGTGGCGTGCCGCGCCGGATCGTTCGCCATACGGGCCGCAACATGGAGGATAAAATTAGCGGCGCGGCCAATGGTTGCGGGATGGTGGGGAATCGGTTGCAGCGGACGGCGCAGCTCCGGGTGGGCCGCGACGTAGGCACGAATCTCCTCCAGGGTGTGGCCACTCTGCGCAAGCGCAGCGCGAAACTCCTCTTTACAGCGACTCTTGGCCTCGCCAAGGGCCATCTGCACCCGCGAGTAGGCGTTAATCTCCCCCTCCCCGGAGGTCTCCACCGGCAGGTAGATAAGGTCGGGATAGTGCGCCATCACCGCCGCCTGGGCACCGTCCGACTGGGTCGAGGGCATACAGCCGAAGGGCTTGAGGGAGAGCGTCATGTGCGCGAGGTGGCGATGGAAGTAGTAGATATTCTTCGCCACCTCCAGATAGCCCTCACCACCGGTAGCGCGGGGGTTATAGTAGGGGTGACCGAGCGCTTGCAGCTCGTGCTGGCTCACCAGCGGATGGGTAGTACCGCCAGCGGCGTGGCGAATGCGCTCATGCTCACGCACAAAGGCCCACTGCGCCAGGCGCACCGCAACCCGCCGCCTGAATCCTTGGAGCATACTGCGCAGCGTGCGGGTCGGGTAGGGTGTGCCGTCGAGAGAGGCGGGAAGGCCGCGCCGATCACGCAGTTTGAGGTCGATGTCGTGAAGCAGATAGTCGACCCAAGTGGCCACCGGCTCGACCAGCACCTCGGCCCCTTCCCCCTCTAAAAAGCGAAAGATATGGTAGTTCCCCTCCCCCTCGGTAGTCTGCGCCCAAAACTCCCCAGTGATCTTGACCAGCGGACGCGGTCGGGTGTAATCGACCTCGACCTGCTGCTCCAGCAGCTCGCGGCAGCGCTCCAAGGTGTCGCAGTAGTAACCGCTGCGCAGTCGATCGAGGAGCAGTGCAGCGTGTTGCGGCTGCTTCAGGTTAAACAGGCGGGCGAGGAGGTGGGCAACCAAGCCGGGCGCAGCAGGTTGCGGAGGGTTGCGCAGCGCCTCCTCGCACAGGCGGATACACGCCTCCATGGTGCGCTGAAGTGCGCCGGGCTCACGCTCGTAGGGGCGCACCTGGTAGCCGATCGCATTCAGGGTATCACCAATGAGAATCGCATTCAGCAGTCCGAGGAACAGCTCCGGGGTGATCTCCAGCCCCCCGCGCTCGCCGTTTTGGGTGATGGCACCACTCTGCTCAAAGATCAACACCCGAAAACCCTCAAAACCGGCGTTACGCAGGGCCAGGCGGTACTCCGACTCATACATCCCGAAACGACAGGGGCCGCAACTGCCCGCAGTAAGAAAGGCGTAGTCACGCAGAATCTGCTGGGTACCCATCCCCTCCTCATCGCGCAGCCGAATCAGATAGCGAACCAAGCTACCGACAGTAAAATAGGTGGGGTTGCACTGGCCGTTGTTGCCATACTCCTTGCCGGTTTGCAGGTCGGCGCGGGTAGGCAGCGGTAACAGGGCGGCACGATAGCCCTGCCCCTCAAAAACCGCCTGCAGCAGGCGATCCTGGCTGCGGGTCAAGCCCCCCAGCAGCAGCGTGACCCGCTCCCGATCTTCCGCACGAAAGGGGTGTTCTTGCGGGCGGCGGTAGTGCTGCGCGAAGGGGGCGGCGGGATCAGCGGCGGGGCCGGTGAGCGTCGCGCCGTGTGGAGTAGGGTGCTGCTGCATCGGGGTACTCTCCTAAATCAGTGGTATGGTTTCTCTCCTTAGCGCCGCCGTCACCGTAACAGCCGCTCGAGGACTCCACGGTAGATGGTCGAGAGGCGGCCAAGGTCATCGCAGCGGGCCGACTCATTGACTTTATGGATGGTCTCATTGAGCAGCCCGAACTCCAGCACCTCGGCCCCGCTAGGGGCGATGAAGCGGCCATCGGAGGTACCGCCGCTAGTAGAGAGTTCGGGGCGCAGACCGGTCACCGCCGTAATCGCCTCCTGAGTGGCGCGGACCAACTCCCCGCTGGGAGTCAGGAAGGGGGGGCCGGAGTGTCGCCAAGTGAGTTGGTAGCGAAAATCCCCTTGATCGAGCAAGGCGCGAAGGCGGGTGTCGATCTGCTGCGGATCGAGTTCGGTGCTGTAGCGAAAGTTGCACTGCATTTGCAGCTCCCCCGGGATCACATTATCGGCACCGGTACCCATCTGCAGATTGGCGATTTGAAAACTGGTCGGGGGGAAAAAGGCGTTGCCGTGATCCCACTCCTCGCGGCAGAGCCGCTCCAGAATCGGGGCAAAGGCGTGCAGCGGATTGTGGGCGCGGTGGGGGTAGGCGACATGGCCTTGCGTGCCGTAGATCACCAGGTCGCCATTGAGCGAACCGCGCCGCCCATTCTTAATGCAGTCCCCCAGTTGCTGGTTACAGCTCGGCTCGCCAAGCAGGCAGTAGTCGATCTGCTCAGCGCGCTGCTGCAAACGCTCCACCACCCGCACCGTACCGTCGGCGGCAGGCCCCTCCTCATCACTGGTAATGAGAAAAGCAATCGAGCCGCGATGGTCGGGGTACTCACCGATAAACGCCTCGCAGGCGGTCACCATTGCGGCAATCCCCCCCTTCATATCCGACGCACCACGGCCATAGAGCATCCCATCGCGCAGCGTCGGGGTGAAGGGGGGGCTATCCCACTGTGCCAGTGGGCCGCTCGGGACCACATCGGTGTGTCCGGCAAAAAGCAGCAGCGGAGCCTGCTCGCCGCGCCTGGCCCAGAGGTTGGAGACCTCGCCAAAAGGCATCGGTTCGATAACAAAGCCCAGGGGTTGCAGCCGTTCCGCCAGCAGTTGCTGGCAGCCGGCATCTTCCGGGGTGATCGAGCGGTGGGCGATGAGCGCCATCGCTAGTTCAAGGGTTGGATCATTCATGCCAGCAGCCTGTGGTACAGTTCTTCAGAAAATCCCAAGTGGAGTTCGCCCTGATGCTCCAGCAGAGGGCGCTTGATCATCGCCGGGTTCTCCAGCATTAGCGCAATCGCCCGCTCCTCATCCAGCGGCTCCCGCACTGCCGGGTCCAGCTTGCGCCACGCCATTCCGCGCCGATTGAGCAGCAGCGACCACCCCAGTTGCGCCACCCAGTGGCGCAACGCCTGCTCTTCCAGGCCATCCTTGCGATAGTCGTGAAAGTGGTAGCCAATCTGCCGCTGATCAAGCCAGCGCCGCGCTTTTTTCATTGTATCACAGTTGGAAATGCCGTAGAGCGTGGTCATGGGAGTACCTCAAAGGGGAGACGGGTGCAGCGTGTGGCGCATTATAACGGCATTCGGTGGTCGAATGAACGGGGCTGCTCTTCAGAAAGCAGCTATCGGCAACAAAAAAGCGGCACAACGGCATCGCTTGCGCTATCATAGAGGGGACAGAGCGCACTCTCTCGGGCGTTCGGCTACTGGTAGCTACAAGTCTTTACTTGGAATTGTATTCAGTCACAGCGAGCAGGATGTTCGCTACAGCAGAAGGAACAAAGCGATGGAAGGGAATCCTAAAGTTCGACCTCTTTATGCCGCTCATGCCGCACGACCGGTCTTAGCCGCAAGTTACTCGCCGCCGCGCCACAAGCGCAAGCGCCACAGTCGGCGCCGCAGCAGCAGCTCCCAGGCCACCCACTCGAACCCTCTCCTAAGCAGCCACCTTACCCTCTTTTCGGCGGTGACGCTAGCGAACACCCAGGCGCGACTGCGTCGCCTCCTCGAACGACCGCAGCAAGCGTGGCTGCTGCCGGTGGCTCTGCTCCTGCTCCTGCTGCTCGTGGGCGCGGGCGCGGTTCGCGTCGGAATGACCGTAGGAACGCTAGGGGAGCGAGTCGAGTCGATTGAGCAGGGGCAGCGCACCGCCCTAGAGGAGCTGGACCTGCTAAAAGGGGTCAGCCACCGCGTTGACCTGCTGTTCAATCGTGTTTTGGAGCTACGCACCACCACCGAGGGGCTGGTGTCGGAGATCGAAGGGGTAAACCAGCGCCTGCCGAGTGGAGAGAGCCTGCTTCGGCTACCCGCCGAACTGGAGCAGATCAACCTACAGATGCAGGAGCTTGAGGAGCGAATTGTGCGCTTGGGCGAAGGGGGGGATCTGGTCGCCCTGCAGCAGTTAATGCAGCAGATGTATCAGCGCGTCTCAACCCTCAACCACGAAACCGAAGCGCTCGTGCGTCACGTCGCTGAGGCTGCCGAAGTCTCCTGGTCTGACCCGTTTATGCTCACCGCCGGACGGGGTGGTGCGGAAGATGGCGACTGGTCGATCACTTTACCCTCCTTACGGGATCGGTCGAGCGCCGAGCAGATCGCCGGGGGGATTAAGAATCAGGGATTGATCGCTATTGTATTCGAACACCAAGGGGGCTATCGGGTCAAGATCGAAGGTTTTGAGAGCGTCGAACACGCCCGCAACTACCTCCTGCAAAATCTTGGTCGCAAGGCGTTTGATGGGGCCTGGCTATCGCGGAGGTGATCACCGGCAAGAGCGGCCGGGAGCGTTGCGCACCCGACCGCTACACTTCGCCGCTAGTGATCAGAACTCAACGGCCACCTGGGCAATTCCGGCGTGGCTCTTCTCCCGATCATAGCCGGTGTCACGCCGATACTCAAAGGCGAGGGTGGTGTGGTTGGCCACCTCCATACTCACCGCCCCACTGATCCGCTTCTCCGGCAGCTCCAGCATCGCCGCCTCGGTACTCTCCTGGTAGCCGAGGGCCACGGTGGCATCCATGTCGCCGATTAGAAAATCATACCCCGCCTCTAGGTTCCATGCTCTAGCCTGGGTATTGGTTCCCTTGCCAGCCAGATCATCAGTCGCCCCGACATAACCGGTATAGAGACTAAACGGCCCATAGCGGCCATGGATATGAGCGCCTAAGCCGCTGATCCGCTTAAAGACGGTGTTCGTGCCGTAGAGTTCATTCAGCGCCCACTCAATGCCATCGGTATCGTAAATGGAGTTGATCCAGTCAACCCCCATATCTAACGAAGTATCGCCCTGATCCCAGTGGTACCCCAAGCGGAGACCATAGTTGCTAAGGGTGTCGTTCGCATCGTACTTCTCGATATCCCCGTTAAACAGGTAGACCGAGCCGTAAAGCCCCTCCATCTCCATATTGAGCAGCAAGGCATCCTCGCGAATCTCTCCCATCGCAAGGGTGATCGGGTCAGAGACCATGTTACTGCTGAAGTCGCCGAAAGGGAGATAGGTACGCCCCGCCACAAAGGTCAGTGGCCCGCCACCAAGATTGAAGGAGATGGTCGCCTCATCCAGATCGGGGTGGTCATAGCCATCCTCATAGTAGAAAGCAATATCTGCCGTGACGTTTTCCGCAATCTCCGCCGCAAAATGGAGTCCTGCCCCCGAGATGATCAGATCGCTATAGTTCTCCTCTTCCATCTTTTCGTAGACAGCATCAATCGCGACATGACCGCTGATCGTGAGATGCTCCTGCCAGTTAGCGGAGAGCATCCCGGATGCGCCTAGGGCAATACTGCCGAACAGAGCAATCCCCAAGGCTCGCTGTAGCCTGGTTTTTTTCAGTGCTGTTGTGGTTGTGTACATCATGTACCCCTTTTAGGTTCAGTTGATTGAGTCATCAATGACTCTTCCCGTGACGAGACCGCTTTGCTGTCTCGCCATAAGATCCCTGAAGAATTGAATAGAACTCAGCCGGGAGGGCGGTCAGCCGAGAGGGCGGATCGACCCGCAGCCCTGGAATCACGCAAGCAAAATACCCATTGAAATAGAATTACAGGAGGCTTCCCGCCTGAATCATTGCAATATCTTCAGTTGCTTGTACTATATACCTAATGCACATTTTTTCATAGTGCGTCGAGGAGAGCGCATTGATTTTTTGATTATCATGGGTTTTTCTTGTACAATCGTCGCCTATATTTTGTTTTTAAGGGGTTTTTTCTCTCCCCCAAAGCGCGAATTTGTGGTATGTTATCAGCGATTGCGAGGTATCGAATCGCCCTGGCTACTCGTAGACTCTGCTGCGGCCCTCCGTGCGAGCAGGATGCGTAGTCTATTTATTTTCTTGTAGTTTTGCAGAAAAGTGCAGATGCCAAAGAAAAAAGCTATGCACTATGGCGCAGGTTGGGTAGAATGGTCTGCAACAGGCCATGGAGGCCCGGCCGCGGAGCAAGGGGTTGCATAGCGTAGGATCTACCCCATACCTTCCAAGGCCCTGTTTGGGATTCGTTAATGGTCCAGAGAAATTATGGAAAATCAACATGTACTCATGCCGGTTAGCAAGTTAGTCCACTACCTGCGGATGCACTGCCATGCCGGCATGACGGGTGCCTTTTACATCGCTACGGATCAGGGTCACTGGGGCGAATTTTTGCTCGAAAAAGGCAAAATCGTCGGCATTCGCTACCGCGCCCTGCGTGGCATCAAAGCGTTGCAACTGCTACGACGCAGCGCCAAACAGGGCAAATACTCCTTTAATACCGATGGTCTGACGCTAGAGGGGAGTGCCAAGGATGGCGAAGTACTGCCGGAGACGGAAAAAGTCTTGCAGTTCCTGGCCCGCCCACCCTCCCCGGAGGCGGACACCAAGCCCCCCTCCGAGGCGGGCGGCACGGCAGCGCGAACGGCGCAGAACGCAACCGCAGCAGCCGCGCAGCGGCGCACCCCAGCCGCCCGCCCGGCACCTGCCGGGAGCGCCCCCTCCTCACGCCCGCAACCCTCGCAGCGCACCCCCGCACCCCCCCCCTCCGAAAGGGTACAGAATGAGGAGTTACGGCGCAGACAGCGAATTCGCGAACTGCACGGACGTGCTGGAGTAGAGCGCCGCAACGAGCGAGCCGCCCCGCCGCCCCCGAGCGGTGACAAGCTGGTGGCAGCCTATACCGTGCTGGTGGTCGAAGATAGTATCATTTCTCGAAAAGTAATCACGAACACACTCGTCCCGAGAGGGTATCGAATAACCGAGGCAGGAGATGGCTTTCAGGCCCTGGCACAGCTCTCCAACGAGAAGCCCGACCTGGTGCTGCTGGATCTGATTCTGCCCGGCATGGATGGCTATAAGGTACTCTCTCACATGAAGAAAAAGCCTGAATTCGCCGCCATTCCGGTGATCATCCTGACCTCACGCGACACTCTGTTCGACAAGCTGAAGGGGAAGATGTCGGGTTCCGATGAGTATTTGACCAAGCCCTTCTCTTCGGTTGAGCTGGTCGATAAAGTTGCCAAGTACCTCAAATAGGTAGTAAGGTGACAGACAGAACAGCAGGCGCAATAGCAGGGAGCAGAATGGTGGAGAAGCGAAAAGTGCTGGTGGTCGATGATGTCGCGATGGTACGCGAGTCGATCCGTGACATTATAGAGTCAATCCAAGGTTTTGAGGTTATTGGCGAGGCGGGGGATGGCGCTACGGCACTGCGCATGATCCCCAGCCTGCGCCCCGACCTGATCACCCTTGACATCGTCATGCCCGGCATGAGCGGCCTCACCGCGCTCAAGCACCTGATGATCCACTCACCAACCCCAACCGTAATGATCTCCAGCCTGACCCAAGAGGGTGCCGAGCAGGCCTTCGACTCAATCCGCTTCGGGGCGGTCGACTTTGTCCCCAAACTCTCCAAGCTCGAAATTAGCGACCTGGAGCGGCAGAAGGCAGAAGTCGCCACCAAGCTACGCTGGGCTGCCCAGGTTGATGTCCAAGCGCTTCGCTACCTGCCGCTACCCCCTCTTGCTCGTGCTGGCGCAGAGGGCGAGGGCGAGGTGGAGCGGCTGGTGGCGCTCGGCGCGGCCCAAGGGGGCTACGCCTCACTGCTCAAGATCCTCCCCCGGCTGCCGGCCAGCTCCCCGCTCACCTTTATCGCGGTGCTCTACGAACACGCTCGCTATGTCGATAGCTTCATCGACTACCTCAACCGCTACTGCCAGATTCAGGTGGAGCGGGCGGTCGATGGTGCCCCGCTGCGACCGGGAGTCTGCTACATCTCGGCAGGCGAGGATTACGTCACACTGCGCCATGTCGGCGACGGAATCGGGCTGCATGTCCACCCCGCCCCATTTGAGTCGCAGCGCGGCTCCTTCAATCGGGTACTCTACTCCGCCACCGATATGCTCGGCCACCAGGTGGTAGGGGTCGTCCTCTCCGGCAGCGGGGATGACGGGGCCGAAGGGTTGGCCGAAGTGAGCCGGGTCGGGGGGGTGGCGATCATCCAAGACCCGGCTAGTTGCCTAGTGCGGGAGATGGCCGAAACCGCACTAGCCTACTCTGGTGAGGGGGGGGTGATCTGCGATGCCCATGTCGCTGATCAACTGAATCGTCTTTTTGTAGAGAAATAGGGATCAATCGTGAAAACTTTTGCTTATACTACCCGGCAGTGTACGGACTCGGTGCGTTCGGCGGGGTCTGCCTTAGTCGTCGATGGAGGAAAATATGAATAGTCTCGTAAGTTGGTATAGTGACCTCTCCCTGAGGTACAAGCTGATCATGGCGTTCCTGCTGGTAGGTACCATACCCTTTGCGCTTGGTGCTTATATTGCGGTGATCGACGCTACCGAGGGTCTGGTGGAACAGGCTGAACAGCGGATTGATGGGGTAACCCGGCGGCGGGCACAGAATATTCAACACATGCTTGAGGTGGATATTGAGCAGTTGGTGACCCTGGAACAGGCAACTCGAATCTTCGCGTCGGATCGTCAGTTCAAGAACGATGCGATTAACGCCCTCAAGGGGAAGCAGTTAGAAGACTTCTTTGCCCAGCGCTACGCGGTAATGAGCGATGTGCAGCAGAACATCCGCTTCTTGGCTGGACTACCGGCCTTTGCCGAAGCTTTTGCGGGTGGCGGGGTGCAGAGCGAAGGGTATCGGACTGTCCTGCGAGAGCGTGAAGTCGGTCTGCGGGTCTTTGCTGAACAGTTCGCCTTCTCCGATCTCTACCTTATCAATGCTCAAGGTGATGTGGTCTATAGCTTGGCTAAAGGGCAAGATTTAGGCAGTAATGTCGTCAGTGGGGCGTTGCGCCGTAGCGGCTTGGGGCGAGTCTTTGAGAAGGCACGCCAGGAGATCGCGATTGAGGACTTCTCCCTCTACGAACCCAAACGGGCGCAGGCGATGTTTATGGCTACCCCGCTGCACGATGCCGCAGGTACCTTTCTCGGTGTCGCCGCCTTTGAGGTCGACCCGGTACCGCTGCATCAGATCGTGTTGCAGCGTGACGGCATGAGTCCCTCCTATGAGACCTACCTGGTCGGCAAGAGCGAAGATGGGCGCACTGCCTACCGTAACAACCGTGAGCTACGCCCCGGACGCATTAACGATGCCAAGACCGATGCCGATACCCATGCGGTGCTGCGCGGTGAGCGCGGGTCGATGACCAAGATCTCTACAGCCACCGGTACCATGCACCGCTCCTTCTACCGTCCGCTTACTATTGATGGATTGACCTGGGGTATCGTCACCACCGGTGAGCTGACCGATGCGGTGGTGCCGGTGCTGGAAGGGACGAACGAAGATTACTTCAGCTTCTATACCAAAACCTTCGGAAGCTACGACATCTTTTTGATCGATCCTAGCGGCTATATCTTCTACACCGTGAGCAAAGAGGCTGACTTCCAGAGCAACATTCTGGATGGTCGCTTCGCCGATTCCAATCTCAGTCGGGGGGTGCAGAAGGCGCTACGTACCCGCCAACTGACCCTCACCGACTTTGCCCGCTACGCACCCTCCAACAACCTGCCCAGCGCCTTTATGATCAAGCCAGTCGTTGAGCGGGGACAAATCACCATGCTGATCGCCGTGCAGATTGTGGCGGAAGATCTTCAGCGTGAGGTTGGGCAACTGACCGGTTTGAGCGAAAGTGGCGAGGTCTATGTGGTCGCCTCCGACATGACAGCACGTACCAACTTGCGTTATAGCGGTAGAGATGATGTCCTCACACGAATTGAAAGTGCCGCTGCACAACAAGCCCTGCGCGGTGAAACCGGGGTGATGCGAGGGGGAGACTACCGAGGGGTTGCGAGTGTAATCGGCTATCAACCAGTTGGGTTATCAAGCCTTATTCCTGGAACGGAGTTTGAGTGGGCGGTGATCGGTAAAGAGGATGAGAGTGACGCGCTGACGGCGGTAGCGGTCTTTGAGCGGGATATCGCCATTCTTGCCGCGATTGTGATTCCACTGGTGATTGTGATCGCCTTCCTGATCGCCCAAGGGATCGCCCGTCCGATTGTTCACGTCGCTCAGGTGGTGCGCAAGATCGCTGCTGATCAAGACCTCACCCTGCGTGCTGAAGCCAAGAGTAAGGATGAGATTGGTGTGATGACCCACTCCTTTAACCACATGGTCGAGGTGCTGCAAGGGGCGATGAAGGTGGTGCAGAGCGGTGCGCTCGGGGTGGACAAATCCTCGCAGGATGTGGCCCAACGCGCTAGCGCCAACCGCGAACGTGCTACCCTGCAGAAAGAGCGGGCCGAAAACGCTAAGGGCATTATTAGCGAAATGGGAACCACTGCCGGTCAGGTGGCCGCCTTTACCGCCGAACAGAACTCGGCGGCGATGAAAGCCAACGATGCGGTTACCAAGATGTTGAAGTCGATGGATAACGTAGCCCGCGCCGCGATTGCCCAGAACGAAGAGGTGGGGCAGACCATGGAGCGCGTTCAGGAGATGGGGCAGACCGGTGCCCGCGTCGGCAGCACCGCCCAGCAGCAGGGCGAAATGGTGGCCAAGGTCTCGGCCTCCATGAACGAGATGGTCGCAGCGGTGCAGGAGATGACCAAAACGGTGGCCCAGGCGACCCAAGAGGGTGACTCGGTACTTAACGCAGCCCGCCAGGGTCGTGTGACGGTGCAATCGACGGTGGAAGGTATGAAGGCCATCGCCGAATCCTCCGAGCAGATCTCTGAAATCATCGTGGTGATTACCGAAATTGCCGAGCAGACCAACCTGCTGGCACTGAACGCCGCCATTGAGGCGGCGCGTGCCGGGGCCCACGGTAAGGGCTTTGCGGTGGTTGCCGACGAAGTGGGTAAGCTGGCCCAGCGCTCCTCCGAGGCGGCCAAAGAGATCACCCAGTTGATCAAGGACTCCACCGGACGTGTGAGTGAGGGTTCGCGCCTCTCCGACGAGTCGCAACGCTCGCTGGTGCAGATCGACGAGGGCGGTCGCCGCAACATGGAAGCGATTGAGGCGATTGCCAAGACCTCTCACGTTCTCAACTCCTCAGCGACCGACGTGCAGGCGTTGATGACCGAACTGAACCGACTGGCGCAGGAGATTGGAACCATGGCGCGTGAGCAGGCACCGCGTCGCCAGGCGGCAGAGAACTCGTTGCGTTCGATGATCGAACATACCCGTACCATCGGCTCGCTGGTGACCCAGGTCAACACCGATGCGCAGATGATTGGTAAGGAGATGCAGAACATTCTGCAGCGCTCTTCGGAGATGGGTAACTTGACCAACGAACAGGCCCGCCGTGCGCAGAATGTTAGCATGATCTCCACCGAGACTGCCGAAGCTGCCGCCCAGACGGTGGAAGGGGCCGGTACCGTGGTGAAGATCACCGAGGACTTGAAGCAGGTCTCCCAGCAGCTAACCCAGCAGGTGCGGCAGTTCAAGATCTGAGGCACGGCCACTCCCGCTGCACTTCCCTGCGTAGGGGGGTGTGGCGGGGTTGCTGTCCGTAACCCTGTTCTATTGCAGCCGGAGGAGAAACGATGGCTACAGAAGGCTACGCTTATTCACGGATTACCCAAGAGGAGTCCGAAAGCCTGATGCAGTTGGTCGGCTTCAAGATTGCCGACGAACTCTTCGGTGTCGATATCCTGATGGTACAGGAGATCATCCGCTCGGCACCGATTACCGCAGTCCCTAACTCACCCGATTTTGTCGAAGGGGTAATCAACCTGCGTGGCGATATCATTCCGGTGATTGACCTGCGCAAGCGGCTTAACCTGTTCGATGAAAACTCCGAGCAGAACCGTACCTGGATCCTGATTCTCGACATCGGGGGTCGAGTGACCGGGTTTATTGTTGACTCGGTGACCGAGGTGCTCAAGATTGACGAGGGAGATATCGAACACGCCCCCGAGATTATCGTGGCCGGACTGGAGAGCCAATATATTCGAGGGGTGATCGATATTGAAGGTGATCTGCTGATCCTATTGGATTTTAATCGCATCCTGTTACTGGATGAGATCAAGCGCCTGAAAAAGGTCAAAAGCGAGGCACTGGATGCTTCCTAGTTGAAGAGAAGGGATAGAGGAGCGATTTTACGCAGCGGTTATGGCGGGTAGAGGTACCATGGGCAAAAAGATATTGATCGTTGACGACTCCATGATGATGCGCAAAATGATCGTCAAGGTACTCGAAGATGCGGGGCATAAGGTGGTCGGCGAGGCAACCAACGGAGAGCAGGCAGTCGAACTCTACGGTACTGTCTCACCGGAGATTGTCACCATGGATATTACTATGCGCGGCATGGATGGCCTGACCGCAGCGAAGGAGATCTTCAAGATCGATCCTCAGGCCCGCATCCTCTTCCTCTCCAACTTGAACGAAGACAAATATGGGGCGGAGATCGATGCCATAGGTGGTGTTGGTCTGGTCAACAAACATAAGGCGGCCGAGATTTTAAGCATGGTCGATCGGGTATAGGTTCGGAAAGGGAGAGGTGTACACGCCGCTACCCCGCAAGGGATGCTGCACCTGCGCTCTTGGTCTGTACTCTCTACGGTGTCAAGGCATGGGAACACCATCGCGAAGCGCTGCGAACCCCTGTCTTCCCGGTCGAGTCAGCAGGTGCTATCTGATACGCCAGTGGCGTTCAGGCAAGCGCTTAAACAGCTATAACGCGAGAGTGAGATGGTGTCATGGGTGATATCGATTATTCGTTGTTGGACGACTTTATTATCGAGGCCAGCGAGCACCTCGAAGAGATGGAGAACCAGTTACTGGAGCTAAAGCCCGGGAGCGATAACAAAGATCTCTGCAATGACATCTTCCGACCGATTCACACGATCAAAGGTGCCTCCCAGTTTGTTGGTCTCGACCAGGTCTCCAGCCTCTCTCACCGACTAGAGGATCTGCTCGATCTCCTGCGCCAGGGAACCCTGCCGACCACCAGAGATGTCGTCGATCTGCTCATTGAAGGGCGTGATCGCATCGCCTCCCTGGTTAAAGATCTGGAGAAAAACCAGAGTGAGGAGACCGAGGTTCACGACCTGGTCGCCAAAATTAGCGATGCCATCGAGCATGGTGGTGTGGTGGTTGCGAGCCACCCCAGCGCCAACTCGACCACCCGCTCGACGGAGCGTGACGACACCCCTGAGGATGATCTGCTGGCAGACTCCTGGGACGAGGATGGGCTGGACGACGGCGACCTGGATGCCCTGCTGGCAGAGGCCGATGCCGCCGAAGAGGAGGATGGCGGCTTCGATCTCGCCGCCACGGAGCTGGAAGAGTCCGCTCTTGATGATGAGCTAGAGGAGTCGGCGTTCGCCGAAGATGCTCTCGCCGCTGAAGATGCCCTTGCCGCAGAAGATGCTCTCGCCGCCGGGGATGCTCTCTCCGCTGAAGATGCTCTCACCGCTGAAGAGTGGAGTAGCGAGCTGGAAGAGGATGCGCTCGAAGAAGATGCTCTCACCGCTGAAGAGTGGGGTAACGAGCTGGAAGAGGATGCGCTCGAAGAAGATGCTCTAACCGCCGAAGCGTGGGAGGGCGAGCTGGAAGAGGAGGCACTCGAAGAAGATGCCCTAACCGCCGAAGCGTGGGAGGGCGAGCTGGAAGAGGAGGCACTCGAAGAAGATGCTCTCGCCGCCGAAGCGTGGGACGGCGAGCTGGAAGGGGATGCACTCGAAGAAGATGCTCTCGAAGAAGATGCTCTCGCCGCCGAGGCGTGGGAGGGCGAGCTGGAAGAGGATGCACTTGCAGAGGATTCCCTGCAGGTAGCAGAACCGCCAAGTGAAGAGGAGATAAGCACCAGTGGCGAGGAAATAATGCAGCTTCCACCGCTGGTGCTGCAAGAGGAGTACGACCAAGAGCTGTTCGAAATCTTCCTGCAACAGTTGCGCGACAAACTCGGCCTGCTCGGCATGTTAACCCGTGCGCTAGACGGTTCCGAAGAGGATGAAGGGGTGCTGGAGGAGTGTCTAGGGCATATCGTCCGACTGCGCTCCGCCGCCAACTACATGGGCTATGAGCGCCTGGTTGACTACTACCATGAGTGGATCGGGCAGATCCATGGCGCTATCGAACAGCTTCAGCAGGGTGCCGACTACTCCCCCCGCTTCATGCCCGAAGCGATCAACCGACTGGTCGCAGCGATACCGCAATTAGCCGCAGAAGAGCTACAGGTTGACGGTGAAATGGCGGGTAGTGGTCGTAGCGCAGAGGAGATGGAGAGCGCCGCCGCCGCCGAAGATGCGCTGGATAGCGACGAGGTACATGACTTTGTTGACCAAGCGAGTGACCACCTCGGCGACATGGAGCAGGGTCTGCTTCGCTTTGAGGCGGAGCCGCAGGAGACCACGCACCTAGAGGATGTCTTTCGCGCAGCGCATACCATCAAAGGCGTGGCCCAGTTTGTCGGCCTCCACCGCATCGCCGCAGTCGCCCATCGCATGGAAGATCTACTGGCCCAAATCCGCCAGGGCGACAAAAACGCCAGCCCCGAGTTGATTACCATCCTGCTCACCGCTCGTGATCGCCTGGAGCGTCTTACCGACGACCTAACCAAATATGGTTACGAACAGTCGCCGACTGAGGATATCATCAGCAGCTTGGAGCGGGCAATTGCCGCCGAGACGTTTGATGCCAACGATCTTCTCGGAGTTGCCCCGCGCAGTGCCGATGATGAGCCGTATGACCAAGAGCTGTACCAGATCTTTCTCAACCGTGCCGGCGAACTGCTGGCCGCACTGCGCAGCGACCTCAAACGCTACCGAAACAGCGAGACCCCGGCACCGCTTCTCGCCGAGATTGAACAGCATGTCCGCCACCTGCGCCACGCCGCAGCTTATATGGGGTATCAAGAGCCGGTTGCATTCTGCAATAACTGGCTGGAGGAGCTCGACAGCGCTCACTTTGCTCTGGTTGAGGGCGAGCGCCCGACCCTGGAGAGCAGCGAACAGCAGATCGCAACCATTGAACAGATGTTTAGCGAGCTCTCCTCGGAGAAGGCGAGTGGAGCGCATAGCACCCCCGCTGCCCCACCACCGGTTGCCGCGCCAGTTGCCGAGAGCAAGGGCATTCCGCCAGCCGCTACACCCGCAGCACCGCCAGCCGCTAC
>SLIM01000129.1 GCA_007135625.1 Gammaproteobacteria bacterium | reverse complement strand
GTTGGAACCAGAAAATTTATTTCAATTAAAAAGTGGAATTTTAGCTATGGCAATGTATATTAATGCCACTAAAAATTTTCCATCGAATATTGAAAAGGCAAAATTAATCGTCAATGATTTCGTAAAAAAAATATCTTCCGAAAAGCACAGGCTTTCTGGTGCCACATTACATCTCGCTACATCTCAGTCGATTCATGAGCGGAATAGATATATCAAAAACTGGATATTTTCTTTTATTTATACGATGGCATTATTTGTATTGATGCTGGGCATTGCTTCTGTAGTGCGGCGCAAAATGCTGCATGGTCGTAAAGAATACATTGTTCACGGAATAGATGGCTAGATGGAGAGAGATAGTATGAAAAACCAAACCAGTATTTTTCTATTAGGCTGCCGAGGGGCAGGAAAAACATCCTTTCTTACAGGATTGACTCTTCTTGCACGCGCAGACATGGATAATTATGTTTTTTTAACGGCTGAAGATAAAACAATTACTTTAATTGATGGGTTGCGTAGATTAACTGATAACAATAAGTGGCCTCCTGCAACCTCAACAACAGATATATTTGAGTTTGAACTAACATACAAGAACTCTGCTTTCAATATATTTTTCATGGACTATCCTGGTGAAGATATTGAGGATGCTATTAGAAGTGTTGACTCAAGCCTTCAAAAAAATATTCAGAAACACGCCATCAATGCAGACTTTTTATTAGTTGTTGTAGATCCCACACAAGATCTTCGTACCGAAGTTACTTCTGTTGAGGAAAAGGACATTAGATCAAGGAGAGATGCGCTGCTTCACAGCATTGGTCATCTCGAAAAATTACGGAAACAATCAAATAAAAAACCTTTCGATATTGCAATAATAATTAGTAAGGCAGACCTGCTTCCAGGATTAAGGAGTAGTGCAAAAATACAATCCTCTTATACTGGCATTTGGGGTGTTTTCTATAATATCATACTGAAAAAAATATTCGGCATCCATAGCGAGAAAGATGATCAGTTATCAAGCGATGCACAGCACATTAAACAAAATGACGAGTTTTTTAAAAAAATAATAGGTTATGCGAAGTCCAAGGAAGCCGTAGAGATTTTTCCAATCAGCGTATGCGGATATAATACAGAAGATATGTCAGTTATTGACTCTGCTGATAAAAAACCAAAAAAAGATAGAACTGAGGACGTTGACCAAAAAGGTACGGAGAGTTCATCGACTAAAAAAGAAAAAAGATTTCCCTCCAATCCAAAACCTACTGGCTATGAAAAACTTTTCGAGTGGATGCAGGAACGAAACCTCTTAAAGAAAAGCAAGCCACTATTTATTGTCTTTTTAATTCTACTTATTGCGCTTACTGCGTCTATTGTCGGCTACTCTTTCTTTACCTACTATCGAACAGCCGCTTTTTTGAGCTTCTTGGAAGAGGCACCTATAGAGGATATTAGTACAGTATTAACCCAGAAAGATATTTCTCGAAAAAACAAATATTTACGCGCACTTGATGGTAGAATTTCTCGCGAGATAGAAGTGATAGAGAGGCAACTCTCTCTCGCCAGTACTGATGAGACCCACAAACGTTTGGAAGAGAGGATTTCTCTGCTCGCATCTGTTCCCCAAATAGCTTACTCGCGACATCTACAGGAGTTGCATAACAAAGTTGAAAATTTGCGTGAAGCGTCTCTTTTTGCGTCAATTAATGCTGTTGTGCGAACGGGTGATCATCAAAGTTCTATCAGCCTGATCGCTGAATATCGTAAAAACTTCCCTTACGGAAGCAATATTCGTGCTGTTGAAAATATGGAGCAGAGGATCACTGATGGCCGGAGAGCCGCACTGCGCGGTCAAATCCACTCTATTCTCGTAAATAACCAAGCGGGCCTAGCAAAAAAGGTTGGAGAAATACGAAAATACTTATCGGTATATCCTGATGACCCAAATACCGAAGAGATACATGCGGCCTTCTACGTAGCTGACCTACTAAGTTCTGCAGATGCTGTTCGTTTGCTGGTGAGTGGCTCCGGTTTCAGCGAAACCTCAGCGGGAAATCTTCGGTATGAAATTCGTTGGACGACGGGGCATACAGAGGAATCCTCTCTCCTTTTTCGGCAAGATACGGCGGCATCTATTAGTCTTTTTGCAGAGTTTATGGAAATTAGTAATCGGGATTGGGGGTTAATAAAAGTTGAGCTGTGGAATATTCGTAGGGGATTGCGTGACAGATTGATGGCAAGCGATGATTTTAATATTATTCGCGATGCGCACTTATTTAATGGAGGAAAAAGAGTCCCTTTGAAAACAAATTTAAGTCAATGGGAGGAGGTAAACGCTTGGATTCGGGTGCAGTTGCAGGTTCGAGGCACAGGAGGTTGGCAAAGTATTACACGCGACCATTTAGAGGCGTATGGTCGCTTTATTATTCCAGGAGATGAATGGAAATGAGCATAGATTCACATGATGATGCCCTCGATCAGAGTTCACATGAGCTGCCGGTGTTGTGCTTTGGCACTTCAGAGAGTGGATATGGCTTACTTGGCTCACTGAATGATGTTGCAGAATCGGCCAAAGAGAGTTTCTTGGAGTTTGCAAAGTCTATTTCTTGGAAACCGAAAAAACTGGACTATCCAGACCTTCGATTCCTTGCATTGGTACCCTGCCCTGATGGGGTATTTATTTGCCGTATCTCTGAGGCAGTGGAAGAGAGCTATGGAAGATCTCTACCTATTTATATAGAAGGGATTCTTTGCTCTAATGGCTTATCGTGCTGGGAAAGATTTCTAGACTTAAAACAATGGCCAGAAGATGTTTTTCCTAAGTCTACAACGATGTCACTTTCATTGTCTAAAAGCACTTCCGAATATACCAGCGGATTGTCTGAAAAACTTCCTCCAGAATGGTCTTTAGAATCAAATGTACCTGTAATATTTTGTTCAGAAAATATTTTGAATTTACCTGAAAGCTGGGTTAAAAGATGGGTTAGAACTTCTCTGCCCGATAAAGAGATATCAGGGAAGTCTGAAAAGCTTACTTCTGGTGAAAAAAAATCGAATAAAGAAGTGGTTTCTTGTGGCAATATACCTGCTGCGGAAAAAAATTCTTTGGGTACCACAAGTAAGAAAAAAATGTTGATCGTGTATCTTTCTGTTGGTTTGATAGTCGGTTTTTTCGGGGGGTACAACACCCCAAAAAATAGCGATGTGTTGAGGATATCAGAATTAGAGAACTCTCTTCAGCAATGGCGAAATACTTCAATGCGTCATTTATCTGCGGAAACACCTGACTCCCTTGAGCAGTCACTGTATGATTTAATAAGCGAAAATCATGATTTAAGGAAAGTTGAGCAGGCATGCACAAGCATTATAAGAGCTAGAAGATAGTACTTTTTATGCTATCCTTATGAGGTTACTCCCGATACAGATGCGGAGGAGCTGGGGCAGTTGCGGGTTAAGGATGAGTCTGGAGAGAATTATCGGTATCCAAAAGAGCTTTTCGTAACCATCGGTCTGCCAGCAAATATTGAGGCAGCGGTGATTTTCGCTGTATATGTAGTGCTTTGGGCAGATAGCTCACCATCTCTTTTCCACGGCTTTTGGAGTTTGTGATGACGGAAAAACCAATCAAGCGCTGGCCGCTCTATCTTGGGGGTACCCTGTTAGGAGCGATTGTGCTGTACGGCTCGCTCGCT
>SLIM01000319.1 GCA_007135625.1 Gammaproteobacteria bacterium | reverse complement strand
GGGGTGGGGGGCGACCGCCTCGGCGATGGCGCGAATGTGGTCGGGACCGGTGCCGCAGCAGCCGCCGACGATGTTCAAAAAGCCGCTGGCGGCCCACTCGCCGATCTCGGCGGCCATCGCCTCGGGGCTTTCGTCGTAGCCGCCGAAGGCGTTGGGGAGTCCAGCGTTGGGGTGGGCGGAGACGGCACATTCGGCGAGGTTGGATAGCTCTTCGACATATTGGCGCAGCTCCGCCGCCCCGAGGGCGCAGTTGAGGCCGATGGAGATCGGCTTGGCGTGGCGCAGGGCGTTGTAGAAGGCTTCGGTGGTCTGGCCGGTGAGGGTCCGCCCGGAGGCATCGGTGATGGTGCCGGAGATCATCACCGGCAGCCGCTGGCCGCTCTCTTCCGCGTGCTGTTCAATGGCGAAGAGAGCCGCCTTGGCGTTGAGGGTGTCGAAAATGGTCTCGACCAGCAGCAGGTCGGAGCCGCCGTCAATCAGCCCGCGCACCGCTTCGCGGTAGCAGGTGACCAGGGTGTCGAAGTCGATGGCGCGAAAGCCGGGATTATTGACATCGGGGGAGATGGAGGCGGTGCGGTTGGTCGGGCCGAGTACCCCGGCAACGAAGCGGGGCTTCTCCTCGCTGCTAAAGCGATCCGCCGCCTCGCGAGCGAGCCGCGCACCCGCCACGCTCATTTCGTAGGCCAGCGCCTCCATACCGTAGTCGGCTTGCGAAACCGCATTGGCCCCGAAGGTGTTGGTCTCGATAATATCCGCCCCCGCTTCCAGATAGGCCTCATGAATCTCACGGACGATAGCGGGCTGGGTGAGTACCAGCAGATCGTTATTACCCTTAAGATCCGATGGCCAGTCCTGAAAACGCTCGCCGCGAAAATCCACCTCTTCAAGGCGATGACGTTGCAGCATGGTGCCGGTAGCACCGTCGAGAATGAGGATGCGCTGGGTGAGGAGTTGGGTGATAGGGGCGTGGGTCATTGGGTTGCCATTCCTATTTATTGTGAGATTCGAGGATCGAGGTTCGAGGTTCGAGGGGCGAGAATCGAGGTGCGAGGTGCGAGATTCGAGGTGCGAGATTCGAGGTGCGAGATTCGAGAGTCGAGGTGCGAGGATCGAGGGGCGAGACTAAAAATAACCTCGCACCTAGTACCTCGCACCTCGAATCTAGCACCTAGCGCCTAGCGCCTCGAATCTAGCACCTCGCGCCTAGCGCCTAGCGCCTCGTACCTCGAATCTAGCGCCTAGCGCCTAGCGCCTAGCACCTCGAACCTCGAATCTTCTTTCGCACGCTTTACCCCTCTGCGGTATTCAGCGCATGTTTGATTGCCTGTTCGACCTCATCGACCCCCATCTCGACCTTACCGTTAGCGCCACGTCCCTTGCCTGACATCAGACGACGGTTGCGGCGATCTTTGTGGTAGGAGAGTCCGGTGCCGGCGGGAATCAGTCGTCCAACGATGACATTCTCCTTGAGTCCGCTGAGGACATCACCGGAGCCGCGCACGGCGGCCTCGGTGAGTACCCGGGTCGTCTCCTGGAAGCTGGCGGCGGAGATAAACGACTCGGTAGCGAGAGAAGCTTTGGTGATTCCGAGCAGGATCGACTGCCACTGCGCCGGGAGCTTATCATCGTTCATCAGTTGCTCGTTGAGTTCCAGAATACGCGCCCGCTCGACCTGCTCACCACGCAAGTACTTGGTATCACCGGAGTCGGTAATCTCCACTTTACGCAGCATCTGGCGGATAATGACCTCAATGTGCTTATCGTTGATCTTCACCCCTTGCAGACGGTAGACATCCTGAATCTCTTTCACCAGATAGTCGGCCAGCTCAGTGACCCCCTTGAGGCGCAGAATGTCATGGGGGTTGAGTTCGCCATCGGAGATCACTTCGCCCCGTTCGACATTCTCCCCCTCGAAGACATTGACATGCCGCCATTTGGGGATCAACTCTTCGTGTGCAGTCCCCTCCGCATCGGTAATAATCAGCCGCTGCTTGCCCTTGGTATCCTTACCAAAGGAGATGGTGCCGGAGACCTCGGCAAGAATTGCCGGGTCTTTGGGGCGACGCGCCTCAAAGAGGTCGGCGACGCGGGGCAGACCGCCGGTAATGTCGCGAGTCTTGGAGGACTCTTGGGGGATACGGGCGAGTACGTCACCGACCCGCACCTCGACATCATCCTGAACGCTAACGATGGCCCCTGCGTTCAAAAAGTAGTGCGCAGGAATATCGGTACCGGCGATGTTCAGATCATTGCCCTGATGATCAACCAGCTTGAGCATTGGACGCATATCTTTACCGGCGGAGGGGCGCTGTTTGGGATCCATCACCTCCAGCGAAGAGAGACCGGTGACATCGTCCATCTGGCTCTGTACGGTGACGCTATCGACGAAATCGACGAAGCGCAGTACCCCTTCCACTTCGGTAATGATCGGGTGGGTGTGGGGATCCCAGTTGGCGACCAACTGGCCACCAGCGACGCTGTCGCCGTCGCCGACGGTGATGGTCGCTCCGTAGGGGACTTTGTAACGTTCGCGTTCGCGGCCTACGTCGTCCATCACCGACAGCTCGCCAGAGCGCGAGACCGCGACCAGGTTGCCATCTTTGTTGCGCACGGTTTTGATGTTGTGAAGCTTGATGCTGCCGAGCGATTTCACTTCAATGCTGTTAATCGCTGCGGCGCGGGAGGCGGCCCCACCGATGTGGAAGGTGCGCATGGTGAGCTGGGTGCCGGGTTCGCCAATCGACTGGGCGGCGATTACTCCGACCGCCTCCCCTTCGTTGACGCGATGGCCCCGTCCGAGGTCACGCCCGTAGCACTGGGCGCAGATCCCGTAGCGGGCCTCGCAGGTGATCCCGGAGCGGACTTGGACTGCATCGATCCCTTCCTGCTCCAACAGCTCGACCCGCTCTTCGTCGAGCAGCTCGCCCGCTTCCACCAGGATGTCATCGCTGCCGGGACGGTAGACATGGTCGGCGACGACCCGTCCGAGGATCCGTTCACGCAGCGGCTCGACGACATCACCCCCTTCAATGATGGGGTGCATCCAGAGTCCATTTTCAGTGCCACAATCCTCGATCAGGACGACCATATCTTGGGCGACATCGACCAGCCGCCGGGTGAGGTAGCCGGAGTTGGCGGTCTTGAGGGCGGTGTCGGCGAGACCTTTACGCGCCCCGTGGGTGGAGATGAAGTACTGGAGGACATCAAGTCCTTCGCGAAAGTTGGCGGTGATCGGGGTTTCGATGATCGAGCCGTCGGGCTTGGCCATCAGTCCGCGCATTCCGGCAAGTTGGCGAATCTGGGCGGCGCTACCACGTGCGCCGGAGTCGGCCATCATGTAGATGGAGTTGAAGGAGTCCTGATCGACCAGCTCACCGCTGGCGTTGGTAACTTTCTCCTTACCGAGCTTGCTCATCATCGCCTTGGCCACCTGCTCGTTGGTGTGCGACCAAATATCGACCACTTTGTTGTAGCGCTCGCCGTTGGTGACCAGACCGGAGGCGTATTGATCCTGAATCTCCTTCACCTCACGCTCGGCGGCGGCGAGAATGCTCCCCTTCTCTTCCGGAATGACCATGTCGTTCATGCCGATGGAGATCCCCGCCTTGGTGGAGTAGCGGAAGCCGGTGTACATAATCTGGTCGGCAAAGACGACGGTCTCTTTAAGACCAACCCGGCGGTAGCAGGCATTGACCAGTCCAGAGATCGACTTTTTGCCCATGGCTTTGTTGATCATGTCGAAGGGGAGTCCTTCCGGGACAATCTCCCAGAAAATCGCCCGCCCGGTGGTGGTCTCGACTAACCGCTGCTGCTCTTCCCGCTTGCCCTGCTCGCTAAATAGCACTTCGCGAATACGCACCTTGATGCGTGCTTGAATATGCAGGTGGCCGCTGGCGTAGGCACGGTGGACTTCGCTGGTGTCACTAAACAGCATCCCCTCGCCGGGAGCATTGACCCGTTCACGGGTCATGTAGTAGAGACCCAGTACAACGTCTTGCGAGGGTACAATGATCGGCTCGCCGTTGGCCGGGGAGAGGACGTTGTTGGAGGACATCATCAGGGTGCGTGCCTCCAACTGCGCCTCCAGCGAAAGCGGGACGTGGACGGCCATCTGGTCGCCGTCGAAGTCGGCGTTAAAGGCGGTGCAGACCAGTGGGTGGAGCTGAATCGCTTTGCCTTCAATAAGCACCGGCTCGAAGGCTTGAATGCCGAGGCGGTGGAGGGTGGGGGCGCGGTTGAGCATCACCGGGTGTTCGCGAATCACCTCTTCGAGAATATCCCACACCTCGGCGGTGCCGCGCTCCACCAGCTTCTTGGCAGCCTTAATTGTGGAGGCGAGTTCGCGCCGCTGCAGCTTGGAGAAGATGAAGGGCTTGAACAGCTCCAGCGCCATCTTCTTGGGCAGTCCGCACTGGTGCAGGCGCAGCGAGGGACCGACCACGATCACCGAACGCCCGGAGTAGTCAACCCGCTTACCAAGCAGGTTCTGGCGGAAGCGCCCCTGCTTGCCCTTAATCATGTCGGCGAGTGACTTGAGTGGGCGCTTGTTGTTGCCGGTAATCGCCCGTCCGCGACGGCCATTGTCGAGCAGCGCATCGACGGACTCTTGCAGCATCCGCTTTTCGTTGCGCACGATAATGTCGGGGGCGTTGAGATCGAGCAGCCGCTTGAGACGGTTGTTGCGGTTGATCACCCGGCGGTAGAGGTCGTTGAGGTCGGAGGTGGCGAAGCGTCCGCCGTCGAGCGGCACCAGTGGGCGCAGCTCCGGGGGGAGTACCGGCAGCACCTTAAGAACCATCCACTCGGGACGGTTGCCCGACTCCTTGAGCGATTCGACCAGCTTGAGACGCTTGGTGAGCTTTTTGAGTTTGGTCTCCGATTTGGTGCTTTCGATCTCTTCGCGCAGGGTGATCATCTCCTGGTCGAGGTCGAGGGTGCGCAGCAGCTCGTAAATCGCTTCGGCTCCCATGCGGGCATCGAACTCGTCGCCATTCTCCTCAATCGCTTCCAGATACTGCTCGTCGGTGAGCAGCAGGCCGCGCTCTAGCGTTGTCATGCCGGGATCGACGACCACGAAGGACTCAAAGTAGAGTACCCGCTCGATGTCACGCAGGGTCATGTCGAGCAGCAGGCCGATGCGCGACGGCAATGACTTGAGGAACCAGATGTGGGCTACCGGGCTGGCCAGTTCGATATGGCCCATGCGCTCGCGCCGTACCTTGGCGAGGGTCACCTCGACCCCGCACTTTTCGCACACCACACCGCGATGCTTGAGCCGCTTGTACTTGCCGCAGAGACATTCGTAGTCGTTGACCGGGCCGAAGATCTTGGCACAAAAGAGGCCATCGCGCTCCGGCTTGAAGGTGCGGTAGTTGATCGTCTCCGGCTTTTTGACTTCGCCGAAAGACCAGGAGCGGATCATGTCGGGCGAGGCGAGGCCGATGCGAATGCCGTCAAACTCTTCGCTACGCCCTTGCAGTTTAATGATGTTTAGTAGGTCTCTCATAGCCGTACCCCCTTTATTCCTGTTCCAGCTCGATGTTAATGCCCAGCGAGCGAATCTCTTTGACCAGCACGTTGAAGGATTCGGGCATTCCGGCATCCATCTTGTGATCCCCATCGACGATGTTTTTATACATCTTGGTGCGCCCGGTTACGTCATCCGATTTGACCGTGAGCATCTCCTGTAGAGTGTAGGAGGCTCCGTAGGCCTCCAGTGCCCAGACCTCCATTTCGCCGAAACGTTGGCCACCGAACTGCGCTTTGCCGCCGAGCGGTTGCTGGGTGACGAGGCTGTAAGGACCGGTGGAGCGGGCGTGCATCTTGTCATCGACCAAGTGGTTGAGCTTGAGCATGTACATGTAGCCCACGGTGATTGGGCGGTCGAACGCCTCGCCGGTGCAGCCGTCGTAGAGGATAGTCTGCCCCGAGTCAGGTAGCTCGGCGAGGCGCAGTAGCGCTTTAATCTCCGCTTCGGATGCGCCGTCAAAGACCGGGGTCGCGGTCGGCAGGCCGCCGCGCAGGTTGCTGGCTAGCTCCAGCAGTTCGCTATCGCTGAGGGTGTCGATCTCTTCTTTTTTGCCACTGTAGTTGTAGACGGTGCGCAAAAACTCGCGCAGCTCTTCGACTTTGCTTCGGGCCTCCAGCATTTTGCCGATGCGACGGCCAATCCCTTTGGCGGCCCAACCAAGGTGGGTCTCCAGAACCTGCCCGATATTCATGCGCGAGGGTACACCGAGAGGGTTAAGCAGGATATCAATCGGCTCACCGTCTGCGGAAAATGGCATATCTTCGACCGGTTTGATCATTGAGATCACGCCCTTGTTGCCGTGCCGTCCGGCCATTTTGTCACCGGGCTGGATGCGGCGCTTAATGGCGACGTAGACCTTGACCATTTTGAGTACGCCGGGGGAGAGGTCATCTCCGGCGGAGAGTTTGCGCTTTTTCTCTTCAAACCTTTCGCGAAATAGCTCGCGCTGCTCGGCGACCTGTTGGGTAATCGCTTCGAGGCGTGCGGCGCTCTTTTCGTTGCGCAGGCGGATCTCTAGCCACTGGTCGCGCTTGAGTTCGGCGAGGTAGTCGGGGGTAACCTCACTGCCCGCCTTCAGGCGCTTGGGGCCACCATCGGCGATTTGGCCGATCAGCATGCGCTCGATACGGGCGAAGGTGTCGTTCTCCATAATCCGCAACTGGTCGTTGATATCTTTACGCACCCGGCTAAGTTCAGACTCCTCAATCTCCAAGGCGCGTTTGTCCTTATCGACCCCATCGCGGATGAAGACCTGCACATCGATTACGGTGCCAACCATCCCGGAGGGGACGCGCAGCGAGGTATCTTTGACATCGGCAGCCTTTTCACCGAAGATCGCCCGTAGCAGCTTCTCCTCCGGAGTTAGTTGGCTCTCCCCTTTGGGGGTCACCTTGCCGACCAGGATATCCCCTTCGCGCACCTCGGCCCCGACGAAAACGATCCCGGAGTCATCCAGCTTGGCGAGTGCCGATTCACCAACATTGGGAATGTCGGCGGTGATCTCTTCGGCCCCGAGCTTGGTGTCGCGGGCCATGCAGGTGAGCTCTTCAATGTGAATGGTGGTGAAACGATCCTCCTCCACCACCCGCTCGGAGATGAGGATCGAGTCCTCGAAGTTGTAGCCGTTCCACGGCATGAAGGCGATGCGCATGTTCTGCCCAAGTGCCAGTTCGCCCATGTCGGTGGAGGGGCCGTCGGCCATCACATCGCCCCGCTCGACCCGGTCGCCTAGGCGCACTAAGGCGCGTTGGTTGATGCAGGTATTTTGGTTGGAGCGGGTGTATTTGATGAGGTTGTAGATATCGACCCCCGGTACCCCTGGGATCTCTTCCTCTTCGTTGACCCGAATCACGATGCGTGAGGCATCGACCGACTCGACATAGCCGCCGCGCTTGGCAATCACCGTCACCCCAGAATCGACCGCTACCACCCGCTCCATGCCGGTTCCCACCAGCGGTTTTTCGGCCCGCAGAGTAGGTACCGCCTGACGCTGCATGTTGGAGCCCATGAGCGCACGGTTGGCATCATCGTGCTCCAGAAAGGGGATCATGGAGGCGGCGACGGAGACGATCTGCTTGGGGGAGATGTCCATATACTCAACCCGTTCCGGGGAGTAGAGGCCAAACTCATTCTGGTGGCGGCAGGAGACCAGCTCGGCGACCAGTTGCCCCGCTTCATTAAGGGTGGTGTTGGCCTGGGCGATGACATACTTGCCCTCTTCAATGGCCGAGAGGTACTCCACTTCGTCGGTGACCTTGCTGTCGACCACTCTGCGGTAGGGGGTCTCCAGAAAGCCATATTTATTGGTGCGGGCGTAGATTGCGAGCGAGTTGATGAGGCCGATGTTTGGCCCTTCCGGGGTCTCAATCGGACAGACTCGCCCGTAGTGGGTGGGGTGTACGTCACGCACCTCAAAGCCGGCCCGTTCACGCGCCAGACCGCCGGGGCCGAGGGCCGAGACACGGCGTTTGTGGGTGATCTCGGAGAGGGGGTTGTTCTGGTCCATGAATTGGGAGAGCTGGCTGGAGCCGAAGAACTCCTTAATCGCCGCCGAGACCGGCTTGGCATTAATCATCTCCTGCGGCATCAGCCCCTCCGACTCGGCGAGGGTGAGGCGCTCTTTGACCGCCCGCTCGACGCGCACCAGACCGATGCGGAACTGGTTCTCCGCCATCTCGCCGACGCTACGAATGCGGCGATTGCCGAGGTGATCAATATCATCAACGTTACCATGGCCGTTGCGAATATTAATCAGCTCTTTTAGTACATCAATGATATCTTCATTGGAGAGTACCCCCTCGCCAACCTCCTCTTCACGTCCGAGGCGGCGGTTGAATTTCATTCGCCCAACATTGGAGAGGTCATAGCGCTCATGGAGAAAGAAGAGGCTCTGAAAGAGACTTTGCGCGGCATCTCGAGTTGGCGGCTCACCGGGGCGCATCATGCGGTAGATCTCGACCTGCGCCTCCAGCTCGTTGGTGGAGGCATCAATGCGCAGGGTTTCGGAGATGTAGGGGCCGTGATCGAGGTCGTTGGTGAAGAGGATCTGAATCTGGCGAATCTGCTTGTCGCGCAGTAACTGGATGGTCTCCGCCACAATCTCCTCGTTGGCGTTAACCAGAATGTCGCCGGTCGATTCGTCAACCACGCAGCGGGAAGTAACTTTTCCGATAAGGTACTCTTCCGGTACCTCCAGCGAGGTGATTTCGGCATCTTGCAGCATTTTAATATGGCGTTGGGTGATTTTGCGCCCCGCTTCCACGATGACGCTATCGCCGATCCGAATATCGAAGGCGGCGGTATCGCCGCGCAGCCGCTCTGGGATCAGGTCGAGGTGCAGACTGCCCGCTTCGAGATGGACGGTGTTGAATTCGAAGAACATCGCCAGGATCTGCTCGGTATCGTAGCCGAGCGCACGCAGCAGTACGCTAGCGGGCAGCTTGCGGCGACGGTCGATGCGCACAAAGACGCAGTCCTTAGGGTCGAACTCAAAGTCGAGCCAGGAGCCGCGATAGGGGATCACTCGGGCGTTAAAGAGGAGCTTTCCGGAGGAGTGGGTCTTGCCTTTGTCGTGGTCGAAGAAGACTCCGGGGGAGCGGTGGAGCTGGGAGACGATCACCCGTTCGGTGCCGTTAATCACAAAGGTGCCGTTGTCGGTCATCAGCGGCAGCTCGCCCATGTAGACCTCCTGCTCGCGGATATCCTTAACCGCTTTCGACTCCTTGTCGCGAATCACCAGCCGGACCAGAACCCGCAGCGGAGCATGGTAGGTGGCACCGCGCAACTGGCACTCACGCACATCAAAGGGTGGCTCGCCCAGACGATAGCTGACATACTCCAGCAACGCGTTACCCGAGTGGCTCTCAATCGGAAAGACCGACGTAAAGGCCGCTTCCAACCCAATCGGCTCGCGCTTCTTGATCGGGGTTTCGTGCTGCAGAAAGGAGCGGTAGGAGTCGATCTGGGTTGCCAGCAGGTAAGGTACCTGTAGAATACTGGGCCGTTTCCCAAAGTCCTTACGAATGCGCTTTTTCTCGGTGAAAGAATAGGCCATGTTGCCGTCCCTCGGATGGTATGCTGATAAACCAGCGGCTCTATCGACGCACAGTGACGATGCGCCAATGCGAAATCTGTTCCGTGTAGAGGGTATGGAGGCATCCCTACACAGAGGACAGAGGAGAGAGGACAGAGGAGAGAAGAGGGGGAGTGGCCTGACGCAGCGGCGCGGCGGGTGTCCCTACTGTGTGATTCCTCCGTCATCCTACATGAAAGGGCTTTTGACCCTCCTGCAAGCAGGAAAAGGCCGGCGGCGGAAGACCGCCACCAGCCCATTTCCTATCGGCTGTATCGGATACTTGCTGTCAAGTCTTACTTGATCTCGACCGTAGCACCCGCCTCTTCCAACAGCTTCTTCACATCCTCGGCCTCGGCCTTGGATACTCCTTCCTTCACGGTGGTCGGAACCCCTTCGACGGCGTCCTTAGCCTCCTTCAGACCCAGACCGGTGACCCCACGAACCGCCTTAATGACGGAGACCTTGTTGGCACCAAAAGAGGTCATGACCACGTCAAACTCGGTCTGCTCCTCTTCTACAACGGCCTCGCCTGCGGCGGCGGGGGCGGCGGCCATCGCCACAGCGGCGGTGACTCCGAACTTCTCTTCCATGGCTGCGATCAGATCGACCACTTCCATTACTGTCATGCTGGAAATGGCTTCAAGGATGTCGTCTTTGGAAACTGCCATTTTACTAAACTCCTGATAACTGGTTGCGCTACGTAGTGAATGTCAAAGGCCGTCTCAGGCCGCCTCTTTCGCATCGCGGATTGCCGCAACGGTACGGACCAACTTGCCGGGCACCTCGTTGAGGGTAGCGGTAAGTTTCTGCACCGGAGCTTTCATGGTGGCCATCAACATGCTGATCGCCTGCTCGTAGGTCGGCATCTTCGCCAGGGTCTCCAGTTCGGAGGGTGGCAACAGTCTGCCGCTGATTGAAATCAGCTTGACTTCGAGCTTTTTATGCTCCTTGGCAAAATCCTTGATCACACGGGCTGCGGAGCCGGGATCTTCCAGCGAGAAGGCGATAACCAGCGGACCGGTCATCTCCTTCTGCATACAGGCAAAATCTGTCCCCTCTACAGCACGCCGAGCCAAGGTGTTTTTAACCACCCGCAGGTAGACTCCGGAACTACGCGCCTGGGCGCGTAACTTGGTCATCTCCCCAACGGTTAACCCCCGGTACTCAGCCGCTACAGCAGAGTGGGCCCTACCCGCGATATCTGCGACTTCGGCGACGACAGCTTTTTTCTGCTCAAGATTGAGTGGCACTCGTCACCTCCTGACGTAAGGATTGAACGATAGGCCCGTCACCGGGCCTCCCATGGTGCGCCATCATCAGGAATTACATCCCAATTCAGGAACCCCGTCTGCGTGGGCTACGATTAAGCCGCCGCCAAGCCATCGCCCCGGCAGCACCCACGGTCTTTGACGACAACCGCCGCAAGCGGCGGGAGTCCCAAAGTCGATTGTGGTCACACGTGTGACCCGAATTCCTCAAGCAGCCGGCGGCCAGAGCATCTCTAGCCTCTAGCCTCTAGCCTCTAGTCTCTAGTCTCTCTAGATATCCAAGCTGCTCATGTCTATGCTTAGCCCCGGCCCCATGGTGGTGGAGAGGGTCACTTTGCGCATGTAGATGCCTTTTGAAGATGAGGGCTTCAACTTGCGCAGATCAAGGAGCAGTGCCTCCAGATTCTGTTTCAGCGCGGCGCCCTCAAAGTCCACTTTGCCAAGTGTACAGTGAATGATCCCGGTCTTGTCGGTACGGTAGCGCACTTGGCCAGCCTTGGCATTGGTCACGGCTTCGGCGACATTGGGGGTCACAGTACCAACCTTGGGGTTTGGCATCAGGCCACGCGGCCCAAGGATCTGCCCCAATTGGCCGACCACCCGCATCGCATCGGGAGAGGCGATGACCACATCGAAGTTAAGAACTCCCTTCTTAATCTGCTCGGCGAGATCCTCAAAACCGACGATATCGGCCCCGGCTGCGGTCGCCGCCTCGGCATTCGCCCCTTGGGCGAAGACCGCCACGCGCACGCTCTTTCCGGTTCCATTGGGCAGCACGGTAGAGCCGCGCACCACCTGATCCGATTTACGGGGATCGACCCCCAGGTTGACCGCCACATCGACACTCTCGCGAAACTTAACGCTAGAGAGTTCACGCAGCAGTTGACACGCATCCCCTATCGGATAGCTCTTGCCCGGCTCCAGTTTGGCCGCAATCGCCTTGGCCCGCTTGCTTAGTTTTGCCATAACCCTATACCCCTTCCACATCCAGACCCATGGCCCGCGCACTGCCGGCGATGGTACGCACCGCGGCATCCATATTCGCAGCAGTGAGATCCGGCATTTTGGTTGTAGCGATCTCTTCCAACTGCTCGCGAGTCACCTTGCCCACTTTATTTTTGTTGGGTATTGGAGAACCCTTGGTGACTCCAGCGGCCTTCTTTAGCAGAACGGTGGCTGGAGGGGTCTTGGTAATAAAGGTGAAAGAGCGGTCGGCATAGACGGTAATGACTACCGGCAACGGGGTACCCGCCTCAACACCCTGGGTCGCAGCGTTAAACGCCTTGCAGAACTCCATGATGTTGACACCCTTCTGGCCCAGTGCCGGACCGACCGGCGGGCTGGGGTTGGCCTGTCCGGCCTTCACCTGAAGCTTGATATAAGCCTCGATCTTCTTTGCCATTGTTCACCTCAATGTTGGGTTCTTACGCAGCGGAGTGAGTACCGCTGCTCCCCAGGGTTAGGGAAAGGCCGCCTCAGCGAGAGGCGGAGATTCTCCGCATCCGGCAGTGAGAGAAAAACTCCATCCGCCAAGGAAAACGGCTCCTGACATAAGCGACAAGAGATTCGACGACCCTCTGACCAGAGGGCGGGAGAGGGATTACCCCTTCTCGACCTGACTAAACTCCAGATCAACCGGGGTAGCACGTCCAAAAATTAGCACCGAAACCTTCAGGCGACTCTTATCGTAGTCCACCTCTTCGACCACACCCGTGAACTCATTAAAGGGGCCATCTACCACGCGCACCACCTCGCCCGGCTCAAACAGCACCTTGGGCTTAGGCTTATCGCTGCCATCCTGAATGCGTTGCAGAATTGCGTCGGCCTCGCGCTGGGTAATCGGTGCAGGCTTGTCGCCACGCCCTCCGATGAATCCCATCACCCGAGGAACGTCCTTGACCAGATGCCAGGTCTCGTCGTTCATCTCCATCTGCACCAGGACATAACCGGGGAAGAACTTCCGCTCCGAGCGGCGCTGCTGTCCCCCGCGCAACTCGACCACCTCCTCGGTTGGAACGAGGATCTGGCCAAAGGCGTGCTCTTGACCGAAACGCTTGACGCGCTCTTCAAGCGTCCGCTTTACTTGACCTTCAAAGCCTGAAAAGGCATGGACTACATACCACTGCAAGGCCATCTCTCACCCCCTTTTAATTTACCGCTACACTACCGAACGGACAATCCACATCAGCAGCATATCGACCAACCACAGGATGATAGCCATTACCAATACCATGCCAAATACGAGAAGGGTGGTATGCAGCGTCTCCTGACGCGATGGCCACACCACTTTACGCACCTCAGTGCGCGAGTCAGCAGCAAACGACCAGAGATTGCGCCCCGACTGGGTCTGCAATGCGATCACGCCAGCCAGCACGATAGCCAGCAGCAGCCCGCCGACTCGCAGCAACTGAGACTCGTGTTCAAAGTAATAGAACCCGTAGATCCCGCCAATGATCATCGCCACGGCGATTAACAACTTGACGGTATCCAGGGAGGAATTTGTGACTTCTGCCTTTGCGTTCATTACCTGCCACTAGTCACCCTTCCGGGTTCCTGAAATATGGCAGGCCAGGAGGGACTCGAACCCCCAACCTGCGGTTTTGGAGACCGCTGCTCTACCAATTGAGCTACTGGCCTGGAGAAAAGATGGTCGATGATCACCGGCAGTAGCGCCAACTCTACAGGGAGCTACCACCGAACAGCGACCGTGAGACTATTCGAGGATCTTGGAAACCACGCCAGCACCTACGGTGCGGCCCCCTTCGCGAATCGCGAAGCGCAGCCCCTCTTCCATGGCGATGGGGTTGATCAGCTTAACGGTCATCTTGACGTTATCGCCCGGCATCACCATCTCCACACCCTCCGGCAGGTCGCAGGAGCCGGTGACATCGGTGGTGCGGAAGT
>SLIM01000329.1 GCA_007135625.1 Gammaproteobacteria bacterium | reverse complement strand
AGGCAGCGGGTGAAGGCGAGATCCCCCGGTTGCGGACGGCTCCCCAGTAACTGGGCGAAGGCTTGCGCCATCCATACAATGCTTTTTTGCTGTTGTTCAGAGGACATAGCGAGGTCTCAACCGTTTCATGGTCTCTGCATCATTGACCCCGACCAGCAGGCCGAGGTCGCGCAGTTGCCGTTCAAACCAGCTCTTGTTACGCAAAAGTAGCTGTTGTGAAATGGTATACCCCGGCGGGGCTTCGTCGATGTAGAGTCCATAGTCCACTTGCAGCGTCCGAATAAAACTGCGCAGAAAAAGCGGCGCTTGTCGGTTGCTTTGGGGTTGGTAGAGGTGGCGGTGGACTAGAAACTCCAGTAACTCCGTACTTAGCACAATAGATTTTACCTCAATGCGCTTTTTCTGGCCGCCGGTAGTCCGCTGCACACTCCGTTTGCGTGCTAACCCGTGGCTCTCGCTGCTCATGAAGGCACTCTCCAGCAGGGATTGATACTTCTGCTGCTGCATCACATCCCCCATCAGTTCACACAGCCCCTCGGCAAGGCGCAGCGCGGGGTTTTCTGCCGAGCGCAGCCGTTCGCACAGGTGCGGCAGCTCCTCCCGCTTGGTCAGCTCGTCGGCAAGTTGCAGGCACTCCTCATCGATACGATCCATCACCCGCTCGGCGTGTAGATGGCGCTGGTGATAGAGATCACCTAGGAGCCGCAGCAATGCGGCATGGTCGCTCTGGCTGGCGCGCGTCTCTTGGCGTAAACGGCGCTCTGCCATCGCATACTCCTCCAGCACCCGTAGCAGCATCAGCAGCAGCGGCAGGCGTTGGTAGCGGGCTTGACTGTCATCGGTAATCGACTCGGAGTGGTTGCGCAACTCCTGGTCTTGTCCGCCGGAGCAGTCGATAAAGAGCGGCAGTCCCTGCTGCTCTGCTGCGGGCAGGAGCGCTCCCCCCTCTTTCCAGCAAGCGAGCAGGTGAAAAGTGGAGAAGAGCAGATTGACCAAGCCGAGTCCGATACCCGCTTCGACCATGCGTTGAAAGTTCTGGCGCGGTATCACGGCACCATAAGCGGCAATAAATATGCGCAAATCTTGCTGTAACCGGGCGGCGCTACCCGATGCCAGCGGCCTATCGACGGCGATGGCTCGCTCTTTTCCCTGCAAAGGAAGGGGAGCCTTCTGGCAGCGCTGCGCCATCCGAATGAGGAGTAACTCATCAATGCCAATATCATCAGCAGAGGATTCAATAAAGGTATCGGCAGAGAAGTTTCCTTGCTTATCTACTTTGATTTCGCTGTGCCGTCCAAAGATCCGCAGCATCGCGTTCTCTTCAATACGGGCAGGAAGGGGAAACTGTGCATCTTGCTCCGCTCCATCGGCCAGCAGTGAGACGATAAACTCCGGCACTCTTCGCAAGTCAATGCTTTTTTCGGGCAGATCGATCCAGCTTGCGAAGAAGTGGGTAGCATAGACCTTCTGCACCGGCTCTTGGCGACCGACCTTGTGCCGCCGGTTCTCCAAGCAGAAGGCGAGATAGAGATCGCCGAGTATCTCTTTGCTGATCGGGTCGCTAAAACCGATAAACTCCCCCTCCCCTGCTTCCGCTTCTGCTGCGGCAGAGTGCTGCAGAAGTTTATCGACGATTCCTTCTACGGTTACGGTGATCTTTGCCTTTTTTCCCGTTGCCGATGCCGCTGTTTCCGCTAGCTGTTCGCCGTAGGTGGCGACGAAACCACCTTTACCGCGTCGGGTACCCCAGCGGAACATATAGAGGAGTGCAGGCAGTATTCCCCCCATATCGAAGTGTTGCGGGGAGAGTGGCAGCAGGCGGTAGTGGTTTGCCGTCCATAAGCGGTCGGCTCGCGGTTTGGTCAAGGTCTCTTCGACCAGCTTTTTGTAACTCATCGTGACTCCACCAGCCGCTTCGTGAGCCGACGCTTTCCCCCTTGATATTCCACACTTATTCGATAGATGTGGTTCTCTTCAGCAGGATGCCAGGCGTAGAGTTCAGCAAAATGTTCCTGCGCAAGTCGCTGTCGAAAGAGTGCGAGGTTGGCAAAGATCCCCTCCTCGCCGCTGCCGGATAACTGGGTTCCGCTACGCAGTTCGAGGAGCAGGTGAAACAGCTCCAAATTGATGCGTAGAGACTCCACCGTCCCCGCTGCCTCGGCGCTCGCTTCGCCAAACGTATAGCGCAGCTCCAGATGAAGCGGTAAAAACTCCAAGCCCGTCACCAGCGTCGGTTGTGGCAGATGCAACCGAAAGCGCTGCCAAGGTTTAATCACCCAAAAAGCGCTCTCCACCGGGGTGCGCGGCGCAATGCGCAGCGCTACCCCATGCTCCCGGACTACACCGAAAGCTTTATACGGCAGCTCTTCCAGCCGCGCTATGCCTTCGCACAACTCCCGGCAGAGGGCTTGACGCTGCGCCTCATCCATCAGCGCAACCTGCCGAAAGCGGGTGATGTGCGCCCCCTGTGCCAACGATACACGACCGCCGTGTGAGCCGTTGCAATAGGCATCGCGGCGGAGCTTTGCCAAAGTCCGATAATTTTCTCGTAGCGGGATGGTTTTGAGCAGCTCCCGATCAACCCAGGGATCGTTCTCCAGCGCCGGATCGAGCCGCGCCAGCTCGCCGAGCAGCTCCCCCTGCCGCAGGTACGACTCGGCATGAAAGGCCTGATCCCCGATAGAAGAGGGGTTCAGTTCCGGATGATCATGGAGTTCGTCGCAATACTCCACGCCAAACAGAATATAGGAGAGGGCGGCACGCAGTTCGCGCGCGGTGATGTGGATTTCGCCCCGCTGGTGGCACGCCTGAAAAGCCGCAACCAAGCGTTCACGAACGGTGTGACCGGTTTTGGGGTCGCGCAGGGCCTGCACCGAACGCCAAGCACCACAGCGATGGTGGGCGCTGCATGTGGGACATACCGCCCACTCATCCCGCTGATCGCCAAGCATTTTATCGAGTAGCGTCGTAAAGAAGTCTGTGCGAATGGTGCGTCGGCTCTGATCGACTCCGCCGACCAGCGAGCGTTGATTGAGGTCGATCAGGCGAAATGCAGGATCGAGCGCCGCCGCTTGATCCAATAGAATCGTGCGTAACTGCCGGGTCAAGTGGCTCTCTGCGGGCTGGGATTCGAGCCACTCCAGCAGCTTGCCGCTATTGATTGCGACAATATGAAGGCGGTTTTTGGGGTAGTCGGGCGCGTGAAACGGGCCGAGAATCTCATCGAGCAGCTCGTGCGAGCTGCGCCCCTTCCATGAGGCGGAGCCGTCCAGGTTGATCATCAGCTCTCGACCGTCGCGCAAGCGGTGGTGCAAGACCCGCTGTGAGGAGTCAAACGCCTCCACGCCCAGCCCTTTAGCGAGGTACTGCAGAAAGGCGGTCTTGCCATCTCCTGCATTACCAAAGAGAATAATCAGATGAACTTTGGCCTGCTCAACCTCGCGGCGAATGGTTCGATCCAGCTCGGTCTCCACATAGGTCGAGAGGGCAAAGAGGGAGTCGAGTCCACGGGTCTCTATATTACCCCATTTTGATCCCGGATAGGTGCTTAATAACGATTTGAGCCATGGATTTTTTTGCGGCAATAGGGTGGCCGGGCGCTGGTCACGTTGCCGGCTAGCCGCTTCCCCCTCGGGAGCGGAGAGATCGTTCAGGAAGTTTATCGCCGCAAAGGCATCGGGGAAGCGCTCTTCGCGATGCGGTGCCGTCGCCTTGGTGAGAAAGGGGCGGAGGGCGTGAAAGGGGTCGCGCTGGTCAACCGGCCAGTGGAGTCCGTACTCTTTGCGCGTCTCCTCTGCGTAGCGGAACGGTTCACGCCCGTAGCAGAGGTGAAAAAAACTCGCAGCGAGCGAGTAGATATCGTCGGAGGGGTGCAGGGTTCCGCCACTTTGCACTTCAGGCGAGCAGTAGAGCGGAGTGCGGGCGCGGGCCACCGCCCCCTCATCGGCTACCGTGTCGTAGTCGGTGAGAATCGGTCCCTGCTCGGAGAGAATGATATTGGCCGGGGTGACATCGCCGTGGACTAGCTTAACCCGGTGGAGTATCCACAAGGCATCGCACAACGGCAACAACCAGTGCAGCGCAAGTTTTTCAATGGACTCTTCCCCCAGTTTTTCGGCAAGGGCGGGCAGTGCGCCGAGGTGGTCACTGAGCGGGCGGCCCTCAATCCACTTCATCAGGGCGACTGGCTCTTTGGCGCTCCATTTTTGTGCTTTTTCATAGATGACCGACAGATTTGGATGGTTCGTTGCGTGGGCGCGTACCCGCCGGTAGGCCTCCAGCGCCGCCGTGCCATCTTGCGCCTGACCAATCACCTTGGCGACGTAGATGCCGTACTCCTCCCCGCTCTCTCGCTCGACCTCGACCACTTTAAAGGTTAACCCGATACCGCCGCCGCCCAGCCGTTGCAGTGGACGATAATAGGATCCACCAAAGGGGATGATCGTCTCCTCATCCCAGTACTTTGGGTCAACAGGCTCGTCACCGTCGGCAGCAGAGCGCTCTTGGGTACGCTTTGCTACGCTTCGGTGCAGCGACTCCAGGGAGCGAATCATCTCCGCCAGCGTAGCGCGCTGTGCCGGGGCGGTTACGGCAGCAGCTTGCAATACCTCGCGAATCTCCTGTTGCAGGAAGGAGCTACCGGCAAAGAGGAGCGCTACGGTTTTGCTAACGGCGAAGAGATCGGAGCGGGAGTCGGCGGAGTGGAGATCGGCATCGAGAACTTCCGGTGCGACAAATGGGGTGTTCTCTCCAAAGTCCATCTCCGCCACGCCAAGGGTTTGCGAACCGGAGAGGCGACCAAGGCGAAAGTCGGTAAATAGTGGGCTGTTGTCGTGGCGTACTCGCAGGCTTTTTGGATTGATATTGCGGTGGATGAGCTGTTGCAACCGTGCGTCCGGTGGCTTATGAAACTGCTGAAGGGCCTGCAAGGTGCGAATGGCGTACCCCAACCGTTCGCTAAGAGACCACGTTTCATCCCCGGCTTTCTCTCCAACCGCGACCGCCAGGGTATCGACGAGCGAGAAGTAGCAGAGCTTGCCGCCCTCACTCGCTAGCTCACGATAGGGGTCTAATAGCTTGGGAACGTGGCGAGACCGCTGCCAGCACTGAAGAATCGTGAACTCCCGCCGGGCCAGCAGCTCCGGCTTTTTCTCCCGGCTGGCGGCGGGATGATAGAGGTAGAGCAGCGCCCGCTCGCGACGGGTCGGGTGTAACCCACGATAGACTTGGTGAAAGCCATTTCCCACGCTGGCTACAAGTTCCTCCAGAAGCCATGGTTGATTGGCCCGGTGTAGGGCGCGTTCTACCCTCTCCGTGATGAGCTGTTCCGCTTCGTTGACGAAGGCAGTGGATCGGGCTCTTCTATTGCTGTCACACATGGCTGGGAGATGTTCTGTAGTATACAAGTGGTGCAAAAGCCGCTATATTGATGAAGTTTTGCGCTGGCAAGCACAAGCAGCATCCCTAGAGGAGTTCGCCTCAGCATGGGAAGTGGTTATGGATTATAGCTGGTATGTACGGGGTATGCCACTCTAAATTTTTATGCCCTTGAACTGGGTGCGTTGAGAGGTAGTGACATAGCATGGATTCCGTGCTATCGTTACAGGATGATTATTCATTACGTGGGCTGAAGCTGGAGCCGACGAAGTAGAGTTAACGGATTACCACTAAAGGTGAAATATGATCCGCATTCCCACACATAGACAACCTATCCATCCCGGCGAGATGCTGCTAGAAGAGTTTCTCCATCCAATGCAAATTACACAACGTGAACTGGCAGATGCAATTCGTGTACCTTACCAGAGAGTGAATGAACTGGTGAATCAGAAGCGCGGGATTACCCCCAGTACTGCACTTCGTTTGGCTCGATTCTTTGGTGTCTCCGCCGACTTCTGGCTAAATCTGCAAATCAGATGTGATCTTTATAAGGCACAACAAGCAGAGCAGGAGGAGTTGGCTGAGATTCAAGAAGTCAGCCACGGGAAGAAGATCGCTTAATAATGCCATGCACATGACAGGCGCGTCATGGCGGCGGCTGTGCCGGGCGACCTAGGTCGCCCGCAGCATCCTTTACTGGCGCGCTCCCTGCGCAGCACATCCGGTTACTCTAGCGTCCGGGATCACTCAATCGCGTATTCCACCAAAATATCCTCATCCCGAGGAATCATCTGGCAAGCGAGACGCCACTCGCTGGGGAGATCTTCGACCATCATCTTCTCCACATCATCGGTACTCAGCTTACCGAGCTGCTTAAGCACCTCAATCTCCTTATCGGTGAGGTGATAGCCCATGCGCCCTTTGGTATCGACGCTCTTGACCTTAATCAGACAGCTCCCGCAGTTGCCATCCTCACAGTCAAACTGAATCGGGATCTTGTTCGTCTTGGCGATTTTAAGAACCGTTTCGGTATGGCTCCCCGCCACCGCGTAGACGGTCTTATCTTTGTACTCGGGACTGCTGAAGGTGATTAGCGGCATAATAGGAAACTCCTTATTGAATGGTTGCGATGAATGGCCCGATCAGGCCGGTTTAACCGTAAGATCGCCCAGCACCTGACACTGGCAGGCGAGCCGGTGGTGGCGTCCGGCCATATTCTCCTTCAGCACCTTCTCCTCCAGCACCGAAGGCTCGGTCAGGTTATTCCACCCTTCGAGTACCTCCATCATACAGGTACCACAATCTCCCTCACGGCAGCCGTAGATAATCCCAGAACCAACCTTCTCCGAGACCTCAATCACCCGGGTACCTGCCGGTACATTCACCGTGGTATCGATGTCTTTAAACGTCACTTTTGCTTTTGGCATGGCCATACTCTCCTACTGTTAAAAAAAGGGCGGAATGGAGCACTCTCTGCCCCGCACCTACCCCAGTTACAAATCCTCAAACTCAATCACCTTCCCCTTCGACTCACCCTCACCAACTAAAGCGCCAGCGATACGCCGACCAAACTCACGACACTCGGCCAGCTCCTCCTCAGTAGGAATCAGTTTGACCCGCATCCCCCCCTCGGGTACCCGCATCTTCAGTCCGCGCAGCCGATCCTCAATCATACGAATCGCCTCGCCGCTCCAGCCGTAGGAGCCGAAGGCCGCCCCCACCTTATCGCTTAGGTTAATCACCGCCAGCGAAGAGAGGAGATCCCAAATCGGTTTTACCGCATCGCCGTTAATCGTCGGCGAACCGAAGGCGATGGCATCGGCCTGCTCAATCAGATCGACAAACGGCCCGACCTCCCCCCCCTCCAGGTCGTAGAGCGAGACCCGCACCCCGTCGACCTCATCGGCCCCGCCGTAAATCGCCTGGGCCATCCGGGCGGTGCTGCCGTAGGCACTCATATAGAAGATAATCAAGCTGCGCTCCTGCTCCGTCATTTCGGCCATAAAACCGGGCGATGATAACTCCCGATAACGCGCCACATAGCGGCGTGGACGGTCGCGCAGAATCGGCCCGTGCGCCGGGGCCACCAGGGTTAGCGGTAGCGGCTCAATCTGCTTGAGCGCCGCCAGCACATACTTTTTGAAGGGGCGCATAATGTGCGCATAGTAGTAGTCAAAAGAGAAACGAAAATCGCCAACTTTGTCATTAAACAAGCGATTATCGCAGTAGTGGCAGCCGAAAACATCGCCCGAAAAGAGCGCTTTCTCCTCGACCAGATAGGTACACTGGGTATCGGGCCAGTGGAGAAACGGGGTGTGCAGAAAGCGCAGGGTGCGATCCCCTAACGAGAGCTGGTCGCCATCCCGCACCGGGGTGTAGTCGAAGGCTCCCTGCTTGGGCTTAAGCAGCGCTTTAAGCATCGAGGTGGCACGCACCGAGATGTAGAGCTGTGCTTGCGGGGCGCGGCGCATTAGCTCCGGGAGGGCACCGCTATGGTCTGGCTCCAGATGGTTCAGCACGATATAGCGAATCTCCGCATAGTCGGCGACTCCCTCCAAGCGGCTGAAAAACTCCTGCTGAAAAGACTCCTTCACCGTGTCGATTACCGCCACCCCTTCACTGCCGCGCACTAAATAGCTGTTGTAGGTGGTGCCGTTAGCGGTCTTTAGGATAATGTCGAAGCTGCGTAGATGGGGATCCATCGCGCCGATCCAGTAGAGATTCGGGCGTAGCTCCACCGCCTCCCGGCTGTGGGTCAGATCCTTGGCAACAGCGCTCATGGCTGGCGCTCCGGTGACGGCGGGGGGCAGAGCGGCTGCGCCTCATCGCTTCGCGCACAGCTCGCGAGATCCTCCGCCTCCTCCAGTACCACGCCTAAGCGCTGCCATAACGGATCGGGGGTAAAGCCCGCCAACAACCCCAGCGGCGATTCGACCAGCGGGCGGCGGATGAGCAGCGGATCGGCCACCATCGCCGCTAACGCCTGCGCTTCACTCAGCGCCGACGGGTCGATTTCGCCCTGTTTGATCGCCGGGGCGCTGGGGTTAAACCACTCGGCAACCGGTCGCTCCCCAAAAAAGGGGCGCAGCCGTTCAGCACTCCACGCCTCGCGCAGCAGGTCGCGCACCTCCAGGGCAAAACCTTGTCGCCGCAACAACTGCTGCTGGCGACGGTTGGAGATACAGCCCGGCTTCTCATAGAACACTAACTGCGTCATCGGGAACCCCTCCACATATCCGCCACACTCGGTTAACGAGCGCCAATTTCCGCCCGCGCTGCGGCCATGCGCTCCGGCGGAATGCCGGTGAGCGAGCCGGGCGGATTGACCGCTACCCCCTGGCTATCGACAATCGCCGCTTCAATCGGGCAGATCGCCGCGCACTGCGGTTCGCTATACGCCCCATCACACTCGGTACAGCGCTTCGCATCAATCAGAAAGTGAGGCGCTGCCGGGTAAATCGCCTCGCTCGGGCAGAGTGGCTGGCAGGCCCAGCAGTTGGTACAGGCTGCAACAATTTGGTACGCCATGCTCTCCCCCTTATGCGCTCAGTGCGTTGCGCGGCGCGGCGGCGCGGTGCAGCCGCCCCGCCTCTTGCCACTGGCGATAAATCGCCGCCACCGCCGCTTCGATCGGCTCCATCGGGTACTCATTATTCGGCTCAATCCCCGCCGCCTCCAGCTTTTCCCATGGACCCATGCCGATGCGCGAACAGAGCATCACCTCGCACCCCTCCAGCGCCTTGAGAATGGCCGACCATTTGGCATCGCCATCGCCGCAACTGTCGCCGCCGTCGCAGTAGTTATCGGCCTTTCGCGCTCCGATAAAGCGCACCCCTTGCGTTGATGCCTCATAGACCAGAAACTCGCGGGCGTGGCCGAAGTGCTGGTTGACCAGCCCCATCCCCTCGCTCGCCACCGCCACCAGTAGCGGGCGCAGCGGCGGTTCCGCTTTGGGGCGTTTGAGAATGCTGATCGGCACCAGGGTCTCTCCCCCCTGCTGTACCTGCGCCGCTTGGGCGCTACGGGTCGCTTCGATCTGGGCGTGGACTTGGGCGCGGCGCTCCATCGCGGCGGCGTAGTCGATCTCCATGGTTTCGATTTTGTCGAGGGTAAACTCGGCACCGCGATCCTCGCCCAGCATTCCCACCGCATCGGCGCGGCACTGGCGGCAGTGGCGCATCATCGCCATATCTCCGGCGCACGCATCTTGCAGCGCCTGCAACTCGGCGTTGTTCGGGCTGCGCTGTCCCATCAGACCGTAGAAAGTGCCGTGTTCCGGCTCGGCAATGAGGGGCATTACATTGTGCAGAAAAGCCCCTTTTGCCTTAACCACTTTGGAGACCTCTTTCAGATGCTGGTCATTGACTCCGGGAATCATCACCGAGTTGACCTTGACCAAAACCCCCTTGGCGACCAGCATCTCTAGCCCCCGCTGCTGCTGCTCAATGAGGATCTCTGCTGCTTTGCGCCCCCGCACTCGGCGGTTGTTCCAGAAGATCCAGGGGTAGATCTGCGCCCCGATGTCGGGATCGACACAGTTAATCGTAATCGTGACATGATCGACATTGAGCGCCGCAATCTCCTCGACATGCTTGGGGAGTGCCAGGCCGTTGGTGGAGAGACAGAGTTTAATATCGGGGGCTTTCTCTGCCAGCTCGCGAAAGGTGCCTAACGTCCGTTCTGGGTTGGCGAGGGGATCGCCCGGCCCGGCGACCCCTAGCACGGTCATTTGCGGGATATTGGCCGCCACCGCTAGCACCTTCTTCACCGCCTGTTGCGAGGTCAGTAGCTCGGAGACCACTCCGGGGCGCGACTCATTGGCGCAGTCGTACTTGCGGTTGCAGTAGTGGCACTGAATGTTGCAAGCGGGTGCCACCGCAACGTGCATGCGTGCATAGTGGTGGTGCGCCTGCTCGGAGTAGCAGGGGTGGTTGTGGACTTTCTGCCGAATCGCCTCCGGCAGATGGCTCAACGGCTCGCTTCCGGCACCACAACCACTCTTGGTGCAGCCGCCCTCTTCCGGTTCACTCTGAAGCTGGGTTACCTTGTCACTCATCACAGATTCTCCACAAACTGCCATCATAAAGTCTCACTGGCGAAGTGATATGCAGAGAGTGTGCCAGAGAAGAGCTTGGTGAATGATGAGGGATGAGGGAGAGGAGGGACGAGGGATGAGGGGTGTACGACCCAGAGTGGTACTTTGGGCAGTAGGCCGTCACCTTAAAAGGGTAGCGTGGATCGCCCTTGGGGAGGAGAGACGACCTGAAGAGCTATCCTGCGCGGCAGGTGTATCGGTTTGCCTCGTCGGGAGATAAGTCACCTACAGCCGCCATAAAAGATGATAGAATAGCGTAAGGGTTCGTGGCCGTAGAGCCGCTGTGTGATCCACTGCGCCGCTCCCTCAGGATCTGCGCAATTTTCCATATTTTATTCGGGAGTAGAGACGTGGAGCTGTTTGGTATTGATATTGGTTTTGGATTTACCAAAGTCACTAACGGAAGTGACTCTCTGGTCTTTAAGTCGATCTATGGCGAGGCGACCGATATTCAGTTTCGGGAGAATCTGCTAGATGGTAACCGCCAGGAGGACTATCTGCATCTGGAGGTGGATGGAAACGCCTTTTTTGTCGGTGAGTTGGCGGAGCGCCAGAGTACGGTGCGCTACTTTACTCTGGATCAAAATCAGTTAATGGGTAATTTTGCCAAGGTGCTAGCCCTCGCCGCGCTGGCCCGCATGAGCAAGGGGCAGGAGCCGATTCGGGTGGTGACCGGTTTGCCAATCAAGTTTTTGAGCAGTTACCGTGAGCAGTTGGTGCAGCAGCTCAGCGGACGCCATAGCATCGTCAGTATTGAGGCCGACGGCAGTCGCCATGAGCGGGTGATCCATATTGCCCAGGTAAAAGTGATTCCGCAGCCCTTCGGTTCGCTCTACAACCTAATGCTGAATGAGCGGGGCGATGCCGGGGATCGGCGCTTTCTTGCCGAGAAAGTGGGAGTTATTGATATTGGCTTTCGTACCGCAGACTACAGTGTAGCGAATAAGACCAAGTACTTAGAGCGTGCCAGCCGGACCTACGATACCGGTATCTCGCAGGCGTTCAGTACCCTAGCCAATAAGCTGCAAGAGAATAGCGGGGTCAATGTGGAGCTGTTTCGACTGTTTGAGGCGGTTCGGCGGGGTAACATTAAAATTCGCGGCAAAAATTATGACTTGGCCAAAATCCTGGAGCGAATCTATACCCAGTTGGCAACGGAGATTGCCAATGAGGTCAATCAGCTTTGGTCTGATGAGTGGGATATCGACACCATTGTCATCTCGGGCGGTGGGGGCGTGGTGCTAGCGCCCTATCTGGAGAAGATTCTGGAGGGTAATGTTCTGACCCTCGATCCGCAGGAGGATGCCCGTTTTAATAATGCCCATGGCTACCTGAAGTTTGCCCGCTATCTGTGGGAGCGCGGAGCGGTGCCGGCGGCGGCTGCGACACCAGCGGCACCCCCCGCCCCGGCGACACCGGCGGTGACCTCGGGCGAGGTCAATCCGGAGGCGTAGCGGCGTGTTTCAGCGATACTCTTCCGGCAGTTGCCGATGCCAATCGGTGGCTTGCTGCAGGCGGTGGGCGATGTTGAGCAGCCGTGCCTCGTCGAAGTAGCGTCCGATCAGTTGCAGCCCGACCGGTAGCCCTGCTACTGGGGCGACGGGCAGGGACATCGCAGGCAGACCGGCGAGGTTGACGGCGATGGTGTAGATGTCGGAGAGGTACATCGCTACCGGGTCGCTGCTCTTCTCTCCGATGGCAAAGGCGGTGGTCGGTGAGGTTGGCCCCATGATCACATCGACCTGGCGAAAGGCTTGGCGGAACTCCTCCGAGATCAACTGGCGAAGCTGCTGCGCTTTAAGGTAGTAGGCATCGTAATACCCGGCGGAGAGGGCGTAGGTGCCGATCAGTACCCGCCGCTTAACCTCTGCGCCAAATCCCTCGGCACGCGAACGTTTGTAGAGATCTTCCAGATTGAGCGGGTCGCTGCAGCGATGGCCGAAGCGGACTCCGTCATAGCGGGCCAGGTTGGAGGAGCACTCGGCGGGGGCGACGACGTAGTAGGCGGGGACGGCGAGTGCGGTACTGGGAAGGGTGATCTCCACCACTTCTGCCCCCAACCGTCGATACTGCGCAAGTGCCTCCTCGATGGAGCGGGCGACGGCGGGGTCTAGCCCGGTCTCAAAATACTCTTTGGGGAGTCCGATGCGTAGCCCGGCAATATCCCCCTCCAAATCGCTGCTGTAGTCGGGGACTGCCCGTTCGACGCTGGTCGAGTCGCGGGGGTCGAAGCCGGCGATGGCTTGCAGTAGCAGGGCGCAATCCTCGGCGCTACGGGCCATCGGTCCGGCCTGGTCGAGCGAGGAGGCGAAGGCGATCATGCCCCAGCGGGAGACTAGCCCATAGCTTGGTTTAAGGCCGGTGAGGCCGCACAGAGCGGCGGGTTGGCGAATCGAGCCGCCGGTATCGGTGCCGGTGGCGGCGGCGCAAAGTTGTGCCGCTACCGCTGCTGCCGAGCCGCCGGAGGAGCCGCCGGGGACCCGCTGCGGGTCCCAGGGGTTGCGCACCGGGCCGTAGAAGCTGGTTTCGTTGGAGGAGCCCATGGCGAACTCGTCCATGTTGGTTTTGCCGAGCATGACCGCGCCGGCTTGGTTGCAGCGCTCGATAACGGAGGCATCGTAGGGGGCGATAAAGCGGTCGAGCATCTTGGAGCCGCAACTGGTGCGTACTCCTGCGGTGCAGAAGATATCTTTCTGCGCTAGCGGAATACCGGTCAGCGGCTGCGCCTCTCCGGCGGCGATGCGGCGATCCGCCGCTGCCGCTTGGGTGAGTGCCTGCTCTTCGGTGAGGGTGATGTAGGCGTTCAACTGCGGGTTGTGGCGAGCGATTCGCTCCAGGTAGTGGCGGGTCAGCTCGATGCTGGAGAACTCTCGGTTGTGTAAGGCATCGGCAAGCTCGCGAAGAGTTTTTTGCTGCAACATGTTACTCAACTACCTTGGGAACCAGATAGAGTCCCTTCTCGGTCTGCGGGGCAATGGCTTGAAACAACTCGCGCTGATCCTCTTCGGTCGCTAGATCCTCACGTAGCCGCTGTACCATCTCTAAGGGGTGGGCCATTGGCATAACGTTCGTGGTATCTACCCGCGCCATCTGTTCCACCATGTTTAGAATGTTTGAGAGGTCGGCGGCTACCGTATCCAGCTCTTGATCACTAACGGCGATACGCGCTAGGTGAGCGATCTTTTCCACATCGGATCGTTGCAGAGACATGTCATCCTCTTTCAATAGGGTTTTTGGCCATCGGTGTGGGGATAAAGTACCATAAATCGCAGATGAGGGGTAGCCGGGTGGCTTCCCAACTGAATACCTT
>SLIM01000349.1 GCA_007135625.1 Gammaproteobacteria bacterium | reverse complement strand
GCCGGTCGGTCTCCTGAAACTTGCGGTCGGTCTCTTTGAACTGCCGGTCGGTCTCCTGAAACTTGCGGTCGGTCTCTTTGAACTGCCGATCGGTCTCCTGAAACTTGCGGTCGGTCTCTTTAAACTGCAAGTCAGTCTCTTTGAACCTGCGGTCGGTCTCTTTAAACTGCAGGTTAGTCTCTTTAAACTGCAGGTTAGTCTCTTTAAATAGTGATAAAACTTCTTCTAACGTTACACTCATCTCTGTTCCCCCTACAAAATCTAGAATCGGCCCAGCGGCGAGCAGCGCAGATCTGCGTTGCCGGGTAGAGCGGGGTAGCGGCAGGAGAGATCACTGCGCCCCTCTTCCGTTCTCTGCTCTCTTTTGCACGCTCTCTTCAGCAGTTACCATTGCGTATTTGCGCTGTTGGTGTACCAGATAGAATCCCTGAGCGATCACAAACAGCACGGTTAGGGAGGTCTGACCAAAGAGCTTGAAGTGGACCCAAGTCGCCTCTTCAAAGGAGGTGGCAACCCACAGGTTAAGCCCTCCCATCAAGAGAAAAAAACCGATCCAGATCCCATTCAGGCGCACCCAGACCGCTGCGGGCAGGGGGATGACATGGCCCATCATCCGCTCCAAGAGGGTCTTACCGCCGCTAAAGAGTGGAGCGAGCAGTAGGGCGGTTGCAAATAGCCAGCTTACCACGGTTGGCCGCCACTGAATGAAGGACGGATCACGCAACAGCAGGGTGAGACCACCAAACAGCAAAAGCATTCCCAAGGTGATCAGATGGAGCTTCTCGACGCGACGTTGAGACCACCAAAGGTAGCCCACTACGCCAGCGGTTGCGATAATCGCCACGGCGGTGGCGACAAAAATATCGTAAGCCTTATAGGCGATAAAGAAGAGGAGCAGGGGGAGTAGGTCAAGGATAAACTTCATGGTTACTAGCTAGCGTTAGAAAATCGGAAAAGTTGACACGGAATAGCGGAGTTAGCGCGAAAACGCTACTTCCGCTCCGTCACTACCCGCTGCTGCTTGGCGTTGCGACCGTGGGAGATCACCACCGCATAAGCAATCCCCTTGCGCTCACCAGCGGCAACTTGGGTGGTGAACTCTACCGTGCGGTAGTCGTGTGACGTAGCGGCAAAGTCGCTGCGAAAACGGACATCGCCGTTAAAGCTGCGGCGGATCTCAACCGTAATCGGTCGCTCGCTGTAGTTGCGGATGCGCTGCTCAAAATAGGTCGTCTCCTCCCAACCGGCAACCCGTGCTTGGTGGTCGATTTGGATCGAGTGATCATCAACCCGCTGGTAGAGGTTGGGGCGTGACATCTGCATCCAGATCTCGTCACGCTTAACACGCTGGGTCACCAGGTCAAAGAGCACCTCGGGATCACTGCCGAGGTTCAGCTCCAGGCGGTCACCTATCGGGACATACTGCATGGTGCGCTGGGTGAGATAGACCAGCCCGCCAGTTGCGTCGCGGCGCAGGATGCGGATCTCCCCATTGGGAAGCGGGGTGGTTCCTAGCCCCGACTCGCGATCATTGGTGAGCAGATAGAGACGCACGAACTGGTCACCATACTCCGCTTGGCGGTAGCGGTAGCGGGTGGTGATCGGAATCTCGCTGGCGCTGAAACTGCGCAGCCGCTTCGACCAGCCGTCGGGGATCGTTTCGCTTCCCTCAATGGTGTAGATGAAATACTCACCCAGCCCCTCTTTTTCCACCTCTTTCGGTTGGGTGACTGCGGGGGCAGCGGCTAGGGCCATCTCCGCCATCATGGGTTTGGGGGCGACCATCGCCCGACGACCCGCCTCTTGGCGCAGTTGGCGATAGTGCTCTGCCTCCAGCTCGGCAACCCGTCCGACCGGGGTCTGTGCCAGCGCGGCGATCTGCTCTACCAAATTGATCTCCCCGACGACCAGCCGCACCTTGGCGTTTTCGTACTCCTCCCCGGAGTGGTTGTCGATGCGGACAAAGCTCTCTAGGTCGAGCTGCTGCTCCTGTACATCGGCAATTGCCACGTAGTCGGCACTCCAGCGGATACCCGAGGTAAAGTAGCTAATCTCCACCGGTGCGGTGAGTGCCTGGTCAGCCTCTACCTGCCAGTAGAGCATCTGCGGCTTGGCATGGGGGAAGGTGGTATCGAGCAGCCGCAACGCCCCCTCCTGCTCGCCAAAGCGCAGCTCCACCGAGGTGGGGTCGATTAGGGTGTTCGACCAGGAGAACTGCAACGGGTTGATCCCCTTGCGAAAGCTGATCATGCGCCGCTCGCGCACCAGGGTCAGATCCTCCGCGTTGTAGATCGTCAGCTCCACCTCTTGGCGTTCAGGAACGGTGGAGAGGTCAAGATTTTCTGCGCCGACCAGCGGGGCGGCGAGCAGTCCAAGCAATAGCAGTCGACGAGAGATCTTCATGCGATTCACCACTCATTCCGAAAATGCAGATGGAGGGTATAGACCTGCTTAATGGGGGGCGTATCGCCCTGACGCGGCGGTAGCGGCTGGCGCAACACGAGCCGCTCCACTCCCGAACGCTCGCCATCGGGGGGAAGTGCCAAGGTGGTATCGCTGCCCAATTGCCACTCAATGGCACGCTGACTAGCGTGTCCCAGCTCTTGCCGCACCGCCCGAATCTCCTCAACCACATCGAGTACCACCGCCTCCTCCTTGAAGTTCTCCACCTCATAGCGAATCACCACGTCGTAGTGAAAGAGGTTTCCGTTGACTCGCTGCGCTTCGTTGCGTGCGATCGTGCGCCGCACCACGATATCTTGTGCCACCCCCAAGTAGAGCGCCATCTCCTCATCACGCGGGGTAAAACTCCCCCAATCTTCGCCAATGAAGGCGCTGCCGCCGCGCCCATCTTCAATGAAAATGCGCGCCTTACCAAACGGCAGTGCCGCCGCCCCGAGGCCGTGGGCGGCATCGTTCTGCAAGACGTAGTGCATTGGGATGCGCAGCTTCTTCTGCGCCGCTTCGAGATAGCCAAAGCGTGCCAGATCAGCGGTGTAGCGCTTGCTGATCGGTACTTCGTGATACTCGGCAACCAGCAGCTCGCGGGTCTCGTCGCGCCCAATGCTACGCTGCAAAGGCTCCCCGAAACCGAGCTTCCAGTGGGCCTCGGCGAACGCCTCATTAGCCTGATTGCGCAGCCGTAAAAACTGTTGCAGCCGCAACTGCTGTTCGGCATGGTCGGCAGTCGCCCGGTAGTGGTACTCGCGTTCGAACCCCTCGATCAGGTAGCCGATACGCACCCGCGCAGTCCCCGCCTGCTCGGCCCACAGATCCCAAACCAGCGCATTCTCCCCCGGCGGATAGCTCACCGCCAGCACCCGCGCCGCAACCCCCTCCCCCTCGACCAGACGAAAGAGGATCGAATGGGGATCAACGCGACTATTGCGCCAGGAGAAGTCCACCTGATTGGCCCCCTGAACCAGCGGCACAATCCGCTCCTCCTCCACCAGTGTGGCACTTGGATGGGTCAATTGCATCTCCACCCGCTCACGCACCGGCAGGGTAATGAGCTTAATCCGCGCCCAGGCATCTACCGACAGCAGCGCCAGGATCAGCCCCACCACCACGATTCGCCAGCTCTTCATCTTCACCTGCTCCTATCGCTATGTATCTCTGCCCTCTGCCCTCTGCCCTCTGCCCTCTGCCTCATTGTACAACAAGTTGCGCACTACCGTGCGACGCAATCCATCGCCATCGCCCCGCTACTCCACCCGCACGCTACGCCGATTGCCGAGGAGATCGCTCACCTCAACCTCAGCGCGTACCGGTCGTAGCCGCCCTTGCACCGGCAGCTCCACTAGACCGCGATAGCGAAGGCCATCCCCATCCAGACGCAACCAGCCGCTATAGCTGAACTCTCCAGCGTGCAGGGTGTAGGGAGCGGTGGCGCGGAGTGGACTCTCATCCTCCGCCGTCACCAGGATCTCCAACTGGGTACGCCCGCCAACCTGCTGGCTGCGAATGGTCGAGCGGCGTACCGTGGGGGGTTGCTGGTCACGCACCACCCAGCGGCGGATTTCCCGCTGATGACCGTAGTGGTCAGCGACCCGTAGCACAAGCTGATTAACCCCCTCTTGCAGTGGATAATCAATCTGAAAAGTACCCTGCTGCAACGGTACCGGCTCCCCCGCCAGCCACAGCGCCACCCCCGCGACCCGCCCACCCAGTTGCAGTTGCGGTTGAGCGCTGCGCACCGGCGGCTCGGAATCGAAAAAGAGCGCCGGCAGACTCTCCACCCGACGGATCGTCAGCGCCCGCTGAAGCTGCTGCCCCGCTACCGAAGTGAGGTTAAGGGAAAAGCTCCACAACTCCTGCGCCGCCGGTAGAGTAAGCGAAAACTGACCATTCGCATCCGCCGCGACCGAAGCCAGCCGCCGCCCATCCTCCAACCGCATCTCCACCCGACCATGCGGCAGAGTACGACCGCGCAGATGCCCCCCATCGACCAGCGCCACCAGCTCCCCGTCGGGATCACGCGCCAACCCCTCATCCAGCTCAACAAATAGCTCCGGCTCCGGCTGATAACGGTAACCACGGGTCAGCTCGGTGCGATTACCCGCCGCATCGGTCGCGACCAGATCGAGTTGATTCTCCCCCTCCTGCGGGAGGAGAGTCCAGGAGAAGTTGCCGCTCTCATCCGGGGTAATCAACTCCCCCGCAATCTGCAACTGCGCCCCCGGCTCAACAGTACCGCTAACCCGTAGCGGCGAAAGCATAATCACCGCCCCCTCCGCTGGATGGTAGAGGGCCAAATAGGGAGGTTGGGTATCGAACACCACCTGCAACCCACGCCCTAAACTGCGCGGACCGGGGAAGCCCTCGGCATCGACCGCCGCAACCCGCCAGAAGTAGCTCCCCTCCTCCAGCGCACGCAAGGTAACCTCCGAGGCAGTCACCTTATGGCTCTGCAACAGACGGTTAAAAGCGGCATCGGCGGCCAGCTCCACCAGATAGTGATCCGCCCCCTCGACCGCCTGCCACTGTACCTGCGGGCGATCTTGATAGAAAACCTCCCGATCCGGCGGCTCCAGTCCACGCACCAGTGGCAACAGGTCGCGTTTTCCCGAAATCCCCTCGCCATCGACCGCGACCCCCTCATTCTCCGCCAGCGTGACCCGCGCCGCGCCCGACTCGACCTCCAACTCCCCTTGGTAGTTGGCCAGCTTCGTCCCCTCCTCCTCGCGACTGACATAGAAATCTTGCGAGCTACCCGCAAGGCGTATACCCGGAATATCGAGATCAAAACTATCACGCTGGGGGTTCCCCCCTAACACCGCGTAGAGATCACCAGAAACCAGACTCACCTTAGCCTGCTGACGGCTCTCCAGCAGGTTAGAGCGCATCTCCTGAATCACCAACTGCGAATTGGCATCCATGCGCAAGCGACTCGCATCACGAAACAGCAGCTCCGCACTGGAGTCGGCAAGGGTGCGGATCCGCTCCCCCTCCGTCACGTTATCGTGCAGCGCCAAGTTGTGCCACGCGGTATCGCGGGGACGACGACGCTCCACCCCACCACGCCGATCAACCAACTGCGCCTCAGCAGTGACATTGCGCTTCTCCTCACAGATGCGCAGCGCCTCATCGGCCATCCGCTCTGCCTCTTGAATCTGCTGCAACGCCTCCTTCCAGCGACGCTGCCGACGCAGCTCCAGCGCCTGATCACGCAGCGACACCGCCGCATTGATCTCGCGTGGGGCGAACAGCCGCGCACGTAGCCGATTGGCCTGCTGAATCGTCTCCTGCACCGCCACCAACAACTGCTGGGTCGTCACGATCTCTGCTGCGGGCAGACGCAGCTCCATGCCCGGACGCAGCTCCGCCACCGAGGCCAGGTCATTAGCCTGCAACAGCTCCGGCCACAACTCAGCATCGCCTAGATGCTGGGCCGCCAGCCCACGCAGGGTATCCCCCGGCTGCACCACCAACGGATCTGCCAGCAGCGGCCAGCAGAGCAGCAGCAGGGAGAGAGGAGACAGGCGTGCAACACTGCCTGCAGAGCGCAAAGAGTTCATCGTGAGACTCCTGGTAGCAGAGGAGAGAAAAGAGAAGCGAGAGACCGCAAGCTCGGACTCTATCAGTAGAGATTCGAGGTTCGAGGCGCTAGGCGCGGGGAGACTCCGCAAGTGCGGACTCTATTGTAGAGGATTGCGACGAACATTGCATGGCTACACAACCACAAGATGCGCGGACAAAGCGGAGTGGTCATTGACTTAAAGCGCCTGAGCGGGGCAAAATACAAAGAGTAACGGGTCTGCATAGTCCAAATATACCGAGGTAAATAGCCGCATGGCGCTGTTTGATATCTATTTTTCAGGTGAGATTGTCGAGGGTCATGACCTTACGCAGGTCAAACCACAACTCGGCAAGCTGTTCAAGGTCAACCCGCAACAGTTAGAGCGCCTCTTCTGTGGCAAGCCGGTGCGTATCAAGGCGGGGATCGATAAAGAGACCGCCACCAAATATTACGCCGCCATACACAAAATCGGTGCCGTGATCGAGGTGCGCCCCTGCGCCCCCCCTTCTGCGCCGCCACCCGCTGCGCCGCCACCCGCCGCGCCACCCGCCGCGCCACCCGCAGCAGCGGCAACCAAGCCCCGCACAGCCCCCCCGCCCCGCCAGCAGCAGGCCGCCGAGGAGAAAGAAGAGGAGGCCGCCGCCACAATCACCATCCCCGCCTCAATGAGCGCCAGCGCCGACTACGGCACCCTAGAGGAGCTACCCGGAGACCGCATCCACACCGTCCGTCCACCGCAAAAGATCCCCAGCTTTCAAGTCGCCCCGCCGCGCACCGGCTCCCTAGAGGAGTTCGCCCCAGAAGAGGAGAGCTTTGACCTCCCCGACCTCAGCGCCCTCCCACTCGCCCCGGAAGGATCGCTCCTCGACCAGACCCCGCCAGCGCCAGCGGCCACCATCGACACCAGCAAACTCTCCGCCGCCCCAGCCAACAGCGGCAGCCTGGAAGAGTACGCCGAAAAGGAGATCCCACTCCCCCTTCCCGACATCAGCCAGCTCAAATTGGATCGCTAATCCCCTGAAAATAATCCACTCTCTTCGCAAGTGAAGAGAATGGATTTGACATCCGGCCACTTTCGCCGCATAATTTCGCCCCTTTCGACCAAGAAAGGATTCTCGGAACAGGGCGTGGCCCGCTCTCCCGCCCCTTTCTCAGGTCTCTGAAATCGTACCTCATATCGACCACTTTTTGACTCTCGGGAGAACAACCTTGGCCAACTCTGCACAAGCACGCAAACGCGCCCGCCAGGCGGAACAACATCGGCAGCACAACATGGCTCGCCGCAGCATGATGCGCACCTCAATCAAAAAGGTGATCAAAGCCATTGATTCCGGCGACAAAGAGGGTGCCACCAGCGCCTACCAGGATATGACCTCCATGGTTGACCGCATGGCCGGCAAAGGAATTATTCACAAAAACAAGGCCGCCCGCCACAAAAGCCGTCTGCACAGCAAAATTCAAGCCCTCTAACCACTCTTTCTGCAGGCGGGCCTTCAGTCCGCTGCTGCAAGGAGGGCCTCCTTCAGGTGGTTACTTGCAAGGAGGGCCTTCAGACTGCTGCCTGTAGAGCGGCCAAGGAGAGCCTTCGGACTGCTTCTGCCTGTCGAGCGGCCTACGCAAGCGCACATCGCGGTAGCGAGCAAGAGAGAGGGCCATCCCCCGGCTTCCTCTCTTCTCAGCCATCACGCCGCTGCCGCCAGCAGTCACGGCGCAGCACACATCGGCGCAACGCCTCTCTTCTCAGCCATCACACCCGCGGCTCCCACCCAAGAAAATCAAACAGTGCGGCAACCTTCTGCTCAGTCTCGCGAAACTCCGCCGCAGCTTGGGAGTCCTCAACAACGCCCCCACCTGCAGAAAACTCCAAAACACCATCCCTGTGGGTCAAGGTACGAATCGCGATATTGAGATCCATCCCCCCATCCTGGCCGATATAGCCAATCGCCCCACAATAGACCCCGCGCCGCTGCGACTCCAGCTCCTCAATGATCTGCATCGCCCGAATCTTTGGCGCACCGGTGATACTGCCACCAGGAAAACAGGCCCGCACGAGCTCCAACGCCCCCTTCCCCGTAGCCAGCTCCCCCTGAATGGTACTCACCAAGTGGTGAATAGAACGAAACGACTCCACCGCAAACAGCGTAGGAACCTCCACCGTACCAACCCGACAGCAGCGCCCCAAATCATTTCGCAACAGATCGACAATCATCACATTCTCTGCCCGATCCTTCACGCTGCAACGCAAGGTCTCGCGGCAGCGCTGATCCTCCAGCGGATCGGCGGCGCGAGCGAGGGTACCCTTAATCGGCTGCGTCATCACCCGCCCCCCTTGCAGTCGCAAAAAGCGCTCTGGCGAGCAGCTCAACACCTCCCCCTCAGGAAGCTTGAGATAAGCCGCAAACGGGGATGGATTAAGCCGACGCAGCCGCTGGTACCCCTCCCAAGGGTCGCCCTCCACCGCAACTTGAAAATGGCGAGCGAGATTCACCTGGTAGCAGTCACCGGCACGGATGTAGTCAGCGACCCGCTGAAATGCCTGCGAGTACTCCGCAATTCCCAAATCCACCGTCACCGGCCCGGTACGCCGAAAAGGGGTGCGCGACTTGGCAGCGGGGCGCAATAACTCCTGCTGCAAGCAGCGCAACTGCGCGGTGGTCAGCGGTTGTGGCGCAGTGACCCACCCCTGCTGCTGCTGATGGTCCAGCACCACCACCCGATCATAGAGACCGAACGCCAGCTCCGGCAGACCCGCACGCGGCGGCAACCGATTGGGGAGCCGCTCTAGCGTCCGCCCCAGATCATAGCCGAAATAGCCCAAGGCACCGCCTAGCAGAGGCAACTCCTCTGGGGGAGGGGTCGTATCGGGACAACGCTGAAGCAGTTGATCAAGCAGCGCGAGCGGGTCACTGGTCGCGAAGTGACGGGGCGGCTCCTGCGCACCATTCAGAACCGCGAACCCGGCGCTATAGCGCAGTTGGGCATACGGTTGCCAAGCGATAATATCGAAACGTCCGCAGCGCTGCTCGGGAGGGCCGCTATCGAGAAAGATCGACCAGCAGCGATCCGCGATGCCGGTGAAATAGGTCGCACCGTCATCACGGTAGGGGAATGGGTAGAGGTAGCTCATTGCGACCCGTATGGGTTGGCAGAGAGAGGGAGCCGGGGAGTCGCTCCCCGGGGGGAATCTTTCCCCTGAGCGTTAATTATCGGCAAGAAAGCGGTTATTTACCCGTTCGCGCAGCTCTTTTCCGGGCTTAAAATGAGGGACGTGCTTACCGGCCAGCGCAACGGCCTCACCGGTCTTTGGATTACGCCCCTGACGTGGCGGGCGGTAGTGCAACGAAAAGCTACCGAAACCACGAATTTCGATCCGCTCGCCCGAGGCCAACGCCTCGCTCATGTGTTCGAGGATACACTTAACAGCCAGCTCAACATCCCTGAGTGGAAGATCATTAGTCTGTACAAAAGTAATCTCTTCGATCAGCTCGGACTTGGTCATGCTACGAACCTCTTTATGGGAATAACGGCAACACGGGTCAACCCCTAACACAAAAAACTGCATTAAAGGAGGTGACTGTGCGTGCGATTGAACCAGACTGCACCGCTAGGGCTAGGTATCTAGGCAAGACCCTTTCAGGCCAAGCGACACCCCCCTTCTCCGGGATAGGGAGCATGGGGCGTACACCGCAAACCGCTTGCAGCCCCTACCCCGCCGTGCCGAAGCGGCAGCGGCGAGGTAGGATGGTGGCGAAGAAAAGAGACGGCGCTACCGTCCGTAGGGGATCAGTTCCCCTCTTGGCGATTAATCTGCTCTTTCAGCATATCGCCCAACGAGGCCAGACCGACCTGCTGCGCACCAGGGGAGTAGTTCTGCAGCACCGCCTGCTCCTCATCGGCATCCTTCGCCTTGATCGAAAGGGAGATCGTCCGATTCTTGCGATCCACGCCAATGAACTTGGCCTCAATCGCATCCCCCTCTTTAAGCACGGAGCGGGCATCCTCGACCCGATCACGCGACAGTTCAGAGGCTCGCAGATAGCCCTCGACCCCCTCATCCAGGGTGATCACAGCGCCCTTCGCATCGACCTCGCCAACCACCCCTTTGACAATACTGCCCTTGGAGTTGGCGGCCATAAACGAAGAGAAGGGGTCTTTATCAAGCTGCTTAATCCCCAGCGAGATACGCTCACGCTCGGCATCAACCGCCAACACCACGGTCTCAACCTCCTGCCCCTTACGATAGCTGCGAACCGCCTCTTCACCCGGCAGATCCCAGGAGATATCGGAAAGATGCACCAGACCATCAATGTTGCCATCCAACCCGATGAAGATCCCGAAATCGGTAATCGACTTAATCTTACCGCTCACATGGTCGCTCTTCTTGTGGGTCGCGGCGAACTCCTCCCATGGATTCGCAATGCACTGCTTCATACCGAGAGAGATGCGGCGACGCTCCTCATCGATATCCAGCACCATCACCTCCACCTCCTCGCCGAGCTGAACCACCTTGGAGGGGTGGATATTCTTATTGGTCCAATCCATCTCCGAGACATGGACCAGCCCCTCGACCCCCTCCTCGATCTCCACGAAGCAGCCGTAATCGGCCAGGTTCGTGACCTTACCGAAAATGCGGGTCGTGCTAGGATAGCGACGCGCCAGATTTTCCCAAGGATCCTCACCCATCTGCTTCAGACCCAACGAAACGCGCTGCCGCTCCTTATCGAACTTGAGCACCTTAACGTCGATCTCCTGCCCGATCTCCACCACCTCGGAGGGGTGCTTAACCCGCTTCCAGGCCATATCGGTAATGTGCAGCAGACCATCAATGCCCCCCAGATCGACAAATGCGCCGTAATCGGTAAGGTTCTTGACGATACCGCGAACCTCTTTGCCCTCCTCCAGGCTCTCCAGCAGCGCCTCACGCTCCGCGCTGTACTCGCTCTCCACCACCGCACGGCGAGAGACCACCACATTATTGCGGCGACGGTCGAGCTTGATGACCTTGAACTCAAGGTCTTTCCCCTCCAGGTAGGCGGTGTCGCGCACCGGGCGGACATCGACTAGCGAACCGGGAAGGAAGGCGCGAATCTCACCGATCTCCACGGTAAAGCCGCCCTTGACCTTACCATTAATGCGACCCGTAACCACATCCTCTGCTTCAAACGCCTTCTCCAGGACATGCCACGCCTGATTGCGCTTCGCTTTCTCACGCGAGAGGCGAGTGGCACCAAAGCCATCCTCCACCGTGTCAAGCGCCACCTCGACCTGATCACCGACGGCGACTTCAAGCTCGCCAAGGGAGTTCAGGAACTGGGATTTAGGGATCACCCCTTCGGACTTGAGACCGGCGTTTACAACAACCGTATCAGAGGTAATTTCAATAACGGTACCAATTACAATGGAACCGGGATTCAATTGTGCATTAGCAATGCTCTCTTCAAAGAGATCCGCGAAGCTTTCGGTCATGGGTTGGGTCATGGGTTACATTTCCTGGTCCGATCCCCGTAGATAGTAGCGGGTCACGAACCGATAGTCGGGTCGGTTTACTAAAAAAAAGTCCACATCGAATGGACACCTAACGTAGAGGAGTAGCCGCACCGCACGCCGTTGCACCCTCACGAGCCACAACAACCGCACAGCGGTCACCCCCCAAAATCCTACACTTGCCGCCACGCTAGCGGCCCGCTTAGCCAGCCCCCGAGAGCCGCTGCTCCAGCGCCTCCCGAATCTGCTGCACGACCTGCGCAATCGTCAGGCCGGTCGAATCGATCACCAGCGCCCCCGGCGCGGCCTGCAACGGAGCCAGCGGGCGTGAGCGATCTCGCTCATCGCGCACCCGCAGCTCCTCGACAAGGTCACTTAGTATAGCAGTGATCCCTTTTTCGATCAACTGCTTATAGCGCCGATTTGCACGCTCCTCAACACTCGCGTCAAGAAACACCGTAAGCAGCGCCTGCGGGAACACCACCGTCCCCATATCGCGCCCATCGGCCACCAGCCCCGGCGGCTGGGCGTAGTCACGCTGCCACGCCAGCAGCGCCTCCCGCACCGCGCCCAACGCCGCCACCTGCGAAGCAGCGGCAGCGGTCGCCTCACTGCGCAGCTCGCGGGAGACCTCGATTCCATCCAGGTAGACCGCCTCACCGCGAAACTCGACCGCCAGGTTACGCGCCAACGCGCCCAGCGCCGGGGCATCCCCCAGCGCCACCCCGGCCCGCTGCGCCGCTAACCCGGTGAGGCGATAGAGCGCACCGCTATCGAGGCAGTGCCACCCCAACTGCTGCGCCAAGCGAGCAGCCACCGTCCCCTTCCCGGAGCCGCTCGGGCCATCAATCGTCACGACCGGAACGGTCACGCCGCCCCCTCCGTAGTGGCCTCAATCGCCAACCCGCACCCCGCCGCCAGCGTCGCGAAGCCCGGAAACGAGGTGTTGACATTGGCACAATCGCCTATCGTAATCGCCCCGCTTGCCCGCAGCCCCGCCATCGCAAAAGCCATCGCAATGCGGTGGTCGCCGTGGCTCTCGACCCGCCCGCTACCGATTTTTCCCCCGCGAATACGAATCCCATCGCTACGCGGCTCCACATCGATCCCGAGCAGCGCCAGCCCGTCGGCCATCACCTGAATGCGGTCACTCTCCTTCACCCGCAGCTCCTCGGCTCCGGTCAGCAGCGTCTCCCCCTCGGCACAGGCGGCAGCAACAAAAATCGCCGGAAACTCATCAATCGCCAGCGGCACCTGCTCCTCCGGGATCACAATTCCGCGCAGCGGTGCCGAGCGCACCCGTAGATCGGCGACCGGCTCCCCGCTCACCTCCCGCAGATTGAGCAGCGTAATATCCGCGCCCATCGCCCGCAAGATATGGATCACCCCCACTCGCGTCGGATTGATCCCGACATGCTCCAGGGTGAGATCCGAATCGGCGGCAATCGTCGCCCCCACTAAAAAGAAGGCCGCCGAAGAGATATCCGCCGGCACCGCAAGCGATCCGCCCTGCAACCGCCCACCACCACGCAGCGCCACCCGCCCCTCAGCCCGCTCCAGCGGGTAACCCATTCCCAGCAACATCCGCTCGGTATGGTCGCGGGTCGGGGCCGGCTCGGTCACCGCCGTCTCCCCCTCAGCATAGAGTCCCGCCAACAGCAGCGCCGACTTCACCTGGGCACTCGCCACCGGCAGCCGGTAGTCGATCCCGACCAGGTGCGCAGTCGGCAAAATCCGCAGCGGCGCACTCCCCCCCGCTTCGCTCTCAATTCGCGCCCCCATCTGCGTCAACGGCTCGATCACCCGGCGCATCGGACGCTTCGAAAGGGAGGCATCGCCGGTCAGGGTCACGGCAAAGCCCTGCCCCGCCAACAGCCCCGCCAGCAGCCGCATGGAGGTTCCCGAGTTGCCCACATCCAGCGGCTCGGCAGGGGCATGCAGACCGTGCATCCCCACCCCTTGAATCACCACCTCGCCAGTGGCGGGACGCGCAATCGTCACCCCCATCGCCCGAAACGCCGCCAGCGTCGCCAGGCTATCCTCACCCTCCAGAAAGCCGGTGACACGGCTCTCCCCCTCGGCCAAGGAACCAAGCATAATAGCACGGTGAGAAATCGACTTGTCACCAGGGGTACGGATCACACCGCAGAGCGAACCGCCGGGGTGGATCGTAAAGGTCAAAGAGTTATGGGAATACACGAAAAGACCGCCTACGCTACAAAAACGGGCATGGTAGCGCGTTACGTGGCCTTTGTAAATAGAGGGCGACGCAAACAATAGCCCCACCTACGGCGGACAACCCTCGCACCATCCGCATCTTACCGCGTCGCAAAAACCGCTTGCAAGTGCCTACACGGATCGCGTAAAATC
>SLIM01000068.1 GCA_007135625.1 Gammaproteobacteria bacterium | reverse complement strand
GATGAGTTGACCTCCCGGAGCATCTCCTCGATTTTTTCCCGCTCGTCGTCAGGAAGCTGGATGGATTTTAAAAAACCACTCCAAAACTGGCCGTGCTGCCCGAACTCCTGGGATGCGTCTCGCAGCGCCGAAAGGAAAAAGAGCGGCACAAACCGTGAAATCAGGTTGAGCGGCGTCGCGTTTTTGAGAACCAGATCCACGCCGCCGGAATGGAGAAAGGCCCACTTCGTTTCAAACGATGCCGATTCCGGTTGGAAAGCGCCTTTAGCCTGCAACCAGATATGATTCAATCCGGCTGTCATATCCAACTGAATCACTTCGCTCATCTGTTGGATAACCTCATCGGGCCATTCGTTTTCCTGTTTTTCGGCGAAATGCAGAGTTATGGAGATAGGGTCGGCAGTTTGCGGCGTAGCGGTTGCATCCTTCAAATGGAAGTCGTATTCAGAGAATTGGCCACTGCGTCTGATACCGAAACCGCGTGTCAGAACCAGCCGGATGGCCTCCAGAACCGTTGACTTGCCGGTGTTGTTCTCACCGATAAGCACCGTCAAGCTATCCAAGGGGAGATCCAGGAAGCGAATTCCTCGGAAGTTTTCTATCTTGAGATCGATCAGTTTCATAGAGTGACTTCCCTTGCTATATACCCATTTATTTTGCGTATAACACCGGTTGCCGCTACTAACGCTCAGCAGCAGGCGGTTGGCGCAGTTGGGCTACCTCATTTCGGCGCTTTTGCTCCTGCTTTTCTCGCTGATTTGCTTTCTTTTTGTCAGGATCATACCAGCCGATTCCCTCCCAAATCGCCTTCAACAGATCAGCGGCCTGGTTGCGCAGTGATTCTTCCGCCCAGCAACTCGCGCTCTTTTGAAAGGCGTTTACTTTGCCGATAAAGGCGCTGCGTGACTCCTTTTTTTCCAGATCATCTTTGCTTGTGTAACCCGCCAGTTCGCTCTGCAGTTGCTCCAGCTCTCGCTCCTCCACAGAGAGCTTGGCGATGCGCTCCTCCTCTGCCAGCCGCTGCGCCGCTGCTTCACGCTGCGCCTGCTGCTCGCGCAGTTTTTGCCGAACCGCCTCTTGCTGCTCGTCGAGCTTCTGCTGCTGCCGATCATCCTCGCGAAAAAATCCATAACCTGAGCGAGTCTTCGCGCCAACGCCCTGCTGGATCAATGTTTTTTGCAGAATATCGGTGGCCAGCGTCAACAGTTGCGTCGGCCCCTCCAAGGTAAAGAGAAAACTTCCCTGCACCGCAATTTGATGATTGGGAATCGGGCTGTCGCAATCGCTGGCGGGAACCTCTCCCTCTTTACCGTAATAGTCCAGGTGGTGGCTGGTGACGATCTCCTCTACTAGCGGCTTGGGGGCGGAGTCGGGTACCCACCAGGCATCGTAGAAGGTGATCAGTCCGCTCAGGCCGTCGGGGTAGTCTGGGCCGGGTTCAGCGGCGGCCCCGAAGAGCTGGTCGCAGATCTTCGGCTCCATGCCGACGCGGTGACGGGCGAAGGCGTTGACGGCACCCTTAATGCTGGAGCCGGGGATGTAGGGGGTGCCGTAGCTGTGGTGAATGGCGCAGCCGGTCTCTAGCATTCCGCTACCGCTGAGGCCGATGAAGAGGCGGCTCTCCAAGGTCATGATGACAAGCTGAAAACGATCTTGATCGATGGTGCGGTTGAGCCAGCGCTGGTAGGCGTGGCGATGGAAGTCGCTGGCGGGAATCTTACAAACACGATGGATATGTTCCGTTTTGGTAAGATTTTCGGCATTACCGCTTTCATGCTCGCGATAGCCGCGCTGTAGCAGCAGTCCAGGGTGGGCATCGCGGGCATCGCGGTAGAGCGGTTGCAGCGCGGTGCGCATTAGGATAGTTGGCATTTACTGTTCCTCTTGGTTTTCGCCGGTGGCGTCGATCTTGAGCAGCCCCTGCACATAGCGCTTGAGCCAACTGCTCGCCTCCAGGGTGTGGCGGGTGAGGCGCAGGGTGGCGTTGAGATCGGCGGCGATGATCTGCCTATGCAGCTCCTGGCGCTCGGTCTCAGTGGTGACGCCACTCTCGCGTAGCAGGGCGAGCAGGTCATCAAGTAGCGCCAGATGCTCCTCGCCCCCCTTGGCCAGCAGAAAGCCGGTGGCCTGGGCAAGGCCGTTTTGCAGTACCATGCCGGGAAATTTGTGGGCTAGGGCACCATACTTCTTCTCGAACTCTTCTCCCTTTCGCCCCTCGACCCGCTGGTAGGCGCAGCGGGCGACGCGATGGCTACGCAGCTCAACCATGGGACACCCCCAGCGTCAGCAGACGCACCAAGCCGCGCCCCACCCCGGCATCGCCACCCAGTTGCAACAGGGTCTCGCCGCCGGGCAGCGCCTTCCGGAGTGAATCGCCAGTCTCGTCATCCGGCACCGCGCTGGTGAGGGCATAGTTACCCCACAGCAGCGCCTCGGCGGGGAGGCTCTCCTCGTACCACAAGGCACCGCGCTTCACCGTTCCGCTCTCGGGATTGATGGCGATGCGGGTGCGGATCTCGGTGGCGGTCTCGGCCAGAAAGCTAAACAGGTTATCGGGGAGCAGGGCGAGGCGCTGCGTAAGATCCTGCTGGCCGTCGCTGTCGTCGGGGTGGAGGGTAGTGGCGAGATGCTCCGCCCACGGAGTGAGGCTTGGCTCGGTGACCGCTGGGAGGTCGAGATCCTCCAGCACCAGCTTATTGTCGATCACGTTGCAGGAGTCCATCGCCACCCGCGCCTGCTGGTCGCTGGGTGAGGTTGGCAGGGTCGGGGGGGTGTGACCGGCACGCCGTAGATCCTGGTGGTAGCGGCGCAGTACGAAGGGCGAGGTGGCGTAGCAGAGGATTCCGGCCAGTGAGCGCACCGGCAGCAGCAGCAGGTGGGCATCACCAACGGCCAGCGCTCCGGCGCGGGCCTCTTCGGCGTTGTTGACGTTTCGCGGACCGAAGAGCCACTCCACCGCTTTTTTTGGTTCGCCACGACTCTCCAAGTGGCTGCGCAGTACCCCGCGCAGTGAGGAGCCGGGGGCGATGGGGAGTTGGCTGGCGCGGGCGCGGGCGATGGGGAGATCGACCACGCCAGCGGACTGGCCAATGCCGCAGTGGAGCGGGGAGAGGGTGTGCAGATGAAAGACTCGCGATTGCATGGTTAGGCATCCTGTGTGGAGTGATTGGGTTGCCAGGGGGCGGGAAGGGCGAGGCCGAAGCCGTCGTGGCGATCCTGCTCCTGGTCACAAAGGCTGGTCAGCCACAGCGCCGCCAGCGTTTTGGGTTCGGGGTTGTCGAGTAGTTCGCACCAGTAGACCGCGCCGGCGGGAATCAGCTTGCGGGTGGCGCGGGGTTTTTGGGTGGCGAGGTCCCAGCCCGAATGGGGCTGCCAGCGCTCATTGGCCACCCCGTGCAGCCGCAACCTGAGGCCGGGGGCGTTGGGCGGCGAGCCGCTGAGCGACTCGTCGGCGAACCAGGCGGGGCGGTAGCCCGCGCCAAACAGCGCCGGGGTGATGAGGGTCAGGGTCAGCCCGCCCGCTTGGATAATCTCCTGCCACCACCCCTTGGGGGGCTGGGGCCAGCCGCTCTCGGGTTCTGGTTCCAGGGCGGCGAGGCGGCGCTTGCCGCCGAGGTGGATCACCCCAGCGGCGAGCGGCTGATGGACAAAGTAGGCGCGCAGATGGAGCGGCTCTTGGTCGTTTTTCATCTGGTCGTTCTTCATCTGGTCGTTTTTCATCCCCTCCCCCAGACCAGACCTGT
>SLIM01000268.1 GCA_007135625.1 Gammaproteobacteria bacterium | reverse complement strand
CGTTCCCTGCGCATCCGCAAAAGCGAGGCGATTCTGGAACACTATGACGAAAAAATTATCGATTTTTTTGAACTCAACCGCTGGCGACTACTGCCGGAGGCGGTCGCCCAGCTCGCCACCGTGGAGTGGAGTCACCACTGCACCGCTGCCAAGCGCCTGGTGATCTACGGCTATGGCGACCCCATCGGCGGAGTCGCCCCCACCCAGCAGATCTCCGATGGTCGCGCCCACTCGGTGGCGCAGTGGATTATCGCCAATAGCCGCTGTCGCGAGAAAGATATGATTATACGCGGATTAGGGATCGACATTCGCGCCGAACAGATTCAGACTGCCAATCTAACGTTGCAAGAGCAGGAGCGGATCTTCCGTCAAAGCCGTTATGTACGAATTTTGATCCCCAAGTAACCGGAACGGTAGAACACCGCCCAACCGTTCGCCACTCGATAGAGCGGAAAAATGATACCTTCGGCGGTTAAAGTCGCACCCGATGGCACTGCGACGGCACTACGGCTACCATCGCCGCTGATTTAGGATAGACTGTCTAGCTTCTGCTGCGCCTGCTGGTTGGCGTTGGCCTGCGGCTACGAATACCCTTTTTACCACCAGTCCCACTGGGACTAACGTCATGGACCTGATCCTTGGAGTCAAACCGTGAATCGCCTAACCGCCCTACTTCTCGCCTCCCTGTTGCTACTGCTTGCTGGCTGTGCCGCCAACCCGGTCACCGGTAAAAAGGAGCTGACCCTGCTCTCCCAGTCTGCCGAAATTGGACTGGGTCAGGAGTACTACGCCCCGACCCGCCAGACCGAAGGGGGAGACTACGTTCTCGATCCGGCACTCACCAGCTACGTTCAGGAGATCGGGCAGCGGGTCGCGGCGCAGAGTGACCGCCCACTGCCCTACGAGTTTTCGCTGCTCAATAATTCAGTCCCTAACGCCTGGGCGCTGCCGGGCGGCAAGATCGCCATTAACCGGGGCTTGCTGCTGGAGATGGGGAGCGAGGCGGAACTTGCGGCGGTGATCGGCCATGAGATTGTCCACGCAGCCGCCCGCCACGGGGCGCAAAATATGGAGCGGGGAATGTTGATGCAGGGGGCGGTGGCGGCGATTGCGATCGCCTCCAGCGAGTCACAATATGCCGACCTAGCGGTTGGTGCCGCCTCCATCGGGGCCGGGCTGATCTCCCAGCGCTACTCCCGCTCTGCCGAGCTGGAGGCGGATCACTACGGGATTCTCTACATGCACCGCGCCGGTTACGACCCCAGCGCGGCGGTCGATCTGCAACAGACCTTTGTCCGCCTCTCCGAGGGCCGCCAGCAGAACTGGCTAAATGGGCTGTTTGCCAGCCACCCCCCTTCACAAGAGCGGGTGGAGGCCAACCGCGAGACCATTCGCACGCTCGGGCTGACCGGCGGCGAGATGGGGCGCGAGCGCTATCAGCAGCGAATTGCCGGACTCAAGAGCAGTAAACCAGCCTACGATGCCTACGACCAGGGCCGCGCTGCGCTGGAGAAGGGCGATAGCGCCGCTGCCCTGCGTCTTGCTGAACAGGCGATTCGCCTAGAACCGCGTGAGGGGATCTTCTACGGCCTGAAGGGCGATGCCCTGACCGAGCGCAAGGATCTACGCGGTGCCGAGGCGGCATACAACCAAGCGATTGCCCGCAACCCCCAGTTCTTTGCTCACCATCTCAATCGGGGCATGGTGCGCAACCAGCTCGGCAACCAAAACGGCGCACGCAGCGACCTGGAGCGCAGTCTCCAACTGCTGCCCACCGCCAACGCCAACTATCTGCTCGGCGAACTCGCCTTTACCAGTGGCAACCGCCAGCAGGCGCTTGGCTTTTTTAAGGCGGCTGCCGACTCCAACAGCAGTGCCGGTCGCCAGTCGCGCCAGCGACTGGCCGAGATCGACCTGCCCGCTAACCCCCACAACTATCTGCACACCACCCTTCAGCAGCGCAGCGACGGCAGCTTGTGGGTCGAAGTCCACAACCGCTCCGAGGTCACCGTTCGGCGGGTACAGGTCGATGTCGGACGCGACAGCGGGCGCACCCTGAGCGAATCCCGCCCCTACCACTTCGCCCAAGCGATTGGCCCCAACCAGCGGGCGAGCCTGCGCACCCACTTAAACGACATCCCTCGCGACCAGTTGCGTACCTGGGGCAGTCGCGCCGTCCGCGCCGAAGTCGTGCGCTAAAAGTAACTGGTCCGCCAGCGCAACCAAGCCCCCACCACACCCCTAAGCAGGAGCCGCACCATGAGACCGCAGACCCCCGACATTCTCCAGCAGATTATTCAGCGCAAACGGGAGGAGGTGGCGAGTCGCCAGCAGGCGATGCCGTTGCCGCAGCTCCAACAAGAGCTGGCCAAGGCCCCGCCAGTACGCAACTTCACCGCCGCCTTGCAGCAGCGGGTAGCGGTGGGTCAAGCGGCGGTGATTGCCGAAATCAAGCGGGCCTCTCCCAGTAAAGGAGTTATTCGTGCCGATTTCGACCCAGCGGCGATTGCCCACAGCTATCAGCAGGGGGGGGCGGCGTGTCTCTCGGTGCTGACCGATATTGACTTTTTTCAGGGGTGCGATGACTACTTACGCCAGGCGCGAGCGGCCTGTTCGCTGCCGGTATTGCGCAAAGATTTTACCATTGATCGCTATCAGATTGTTGAGGCGCGGTCGCTAGGGGCCGACTGCATCCTGCTGATTGCCGCCTGCTTAGATGACCAGGAGCTGGCCGATCTCTATCAGCAGACGCAGGAGCTAGGGATGGAGGCACTGATTGAGGTGCATGATGCCAGCGAGATGGAGCGGGCCTTGGCCTTGGGCGGGGGGCTATTGGGGGTCAATAATCGCAATCTGCACACCTTTGCCGTGGATCTGGAGACCACCCTGCAACTACGCCCGCTGGTTCCTGAGGGGCGACTGCTGGTGACCGAGAGCGGAATCCTCGGACGTAATGATGTGGCGCGAATGCAGGCCCATGCCATTCACGCCTTTCTCGTTGGCGAGGCCTTCATGCGGGCTAGCGACCCTGGGGCGGAGTTGGCCCGACTCTTCGCCTGATTCCTGACAATGCAGAGGGGTCAGCAGTGAAATCATTGCCGTTTTTTCAGCGATTTGTCGATGACCGCGCCGGCAACTTTGCAGCACTGCAACGCACTTTGGTGGATGAGATTCTGCTGATCCTCCTGCTCTTCTCCGCTCCGGCTACCCTGCTCTCGACCTTCCGCGCCCTGCATCTCGGCTGGCAACCGTTTATGACACTGCATATTGTAGGTCTTACTCTCCTCACCGTGACCTGGCTGCTGCGTCGCCGCTTGGGTTATCACAGTAAGATTCTGTTTATTCTTCTTTTTCTTTTTATTGAAACCTTTTCAGCAATGTTTTTCATCGGTCCGGCAGCCGATGGCAAGGCGATTACCATTCTAGCCGCAATTATTGCAATGCTTTTTTTAGCGGAACGCTACGCCTGGGGAGTGATTGCACTCTTTGGCTGCACTTTTCTGCTCCTCGCCAGCGCAGCGATTAACGGCTGGCTCTCTTTTACCCTCCACTATTCAAGTTATGCCAGCCACCCGACTACCTGGATGTTACTGATTTGGGTGGTCATTGGCTACAGCAGCGCAGTTGCCTGGATTGCAGCGCGAATGATCACCTACCTGCGTCAGCATGAAGCGCACTACCATAACCTGATCGAGATGATGAGCGACGGCGTAGTACTCTATGATCGGCAGGGGAGGATCCATAGCTGCAACCCGGCGG